>NZ_CANG01000955.1:0-306840 GCF_000309315.1 Sedimentibacter sp. B4 | reverse complement strand
ATACACCAAAATATACATTACGAATATATATGAATATATAAATTTAATATGAGGTGTAATATGGATGATTTAATATATAATCAAAGATTCTGGCCTGACAGAGGCAATGTAATGAGAGCGGAAGATGCTGTTATTGAAAATATAGACATGGATAACAGAACAGGATTTGTAACAATATCCTACAGAGATACTAATGACTACTGCATGAATGAACAGGTTGTAGTGCTGACAGTTGACAGGGATACAGTAATTAGGGATGCATTTGGTAACCCTATGTCCTTCAGGGATTTGAGGCAGGGAATGACAGTGGATGTAGAGTTCTCAGCAATGATGACAAGAAGTATGCCTCCCCAGTCAAGAGCTTACAGAATAACAGTTGTAAACAGCATGGAAGAAACTCATGTTACAGAAGGAATGGTTCTTGATGTTGATTTAAATAACAGATTTTTGTACACTGGAAATCCTAACGATATATACAGCCAGATAAGATTTGTTATCACTGATTCCACTGTAATCAGAGACAGAAGAGGAAGACAAATAAGGCTGAGAGATTTGAGAATAGGAGATTTTGTAAGAGTAATACATGCAACATTCATGACCATGAGCATACCGCCTCAGACTACGGCTTTTGAAGTACAGGTTTTGTAGTCAAAACAAAAAGACCGCATTTGCGGTCTTTTGTTGTTTATATAAATAAGTTTACGTTGGATTCTTCAGCATCGCCCAGGTATGTTCCTACACCTGCAAATTCAACGCCGTCAATTAATTCTTCCTTTGTTATTCCCATTACATCCATTGACATGGTGCATGCAATCATTTTAACTCCGTTGTCCATTGCCTTTTTAACCAGGTCTTCCAGAGAATCAATGTTTTTGTCCTTCATTACCTTGCGCATCATTGCTGTTCCCATTCCGCCCATGTGCATTTTGGAAAGCTTCAGTTTGCTTACGCCTTGAGGCATCATCATTCCAAACATTGCATCAATAAGAGGTTTTTTGACATTTTGTTTTTCTGTTTTTCTCAACACGTTCAATCCCCAGAATGTGAAGAACATTGTAACAGGTCTTCCCATGGCTGCTGCACCATTGGCAATTACAAATGATGCCAGAACCTTATCCATGTCACCGCTAAAAACTACTAATGTTTTTCCGTCATTTGCCGGAACAGGAACCTGGATATTGCTTGCTGCTACTAAAGTTGCAGCAGGAGCGTTGTTAATTCCTTTCTGAAGAGTAACTACATTTAGTTTTCCCTTCTTTTCAACGCCCAGAAGAGTGTTTCCTGTTCTGCGGCACCATGTTTCCACGTCTTTTGCAAAACCTGAGTCTGTTGCGGAAACTTCAATAATATCTCCGTCTTCAACTTTCTTAATTGTTTCATAGACCTTCATTATAGGTCCAGGGCACTGAAGTCCGCTGCAGTCAACCTGTATAGAGGCTTTTGCTTTTGGTGCTGCAGCGTTGTTAAAATTTACTTTTACTTCTTCCTGTGCTGCAGGCGGTGTAATCATTCTGTTATCTGTCTTGTTGAAGAAATTGTAGTACACCTGTTTGTAGAAGTTAGTTCCAGCAGGGTATACAGTTACATTTTTAAATCCGTTTTCCATCAATGTTCTTGCTGCATTGTATGAACGAACTCCTACTGCACAGAACACAATTATTTTATCATCCTTGTTGAGCTCATTTAATCTTTTTCTCAGCTGTCCAAGTGGAATATTTACAGAGTTTGGAATTTCTAGAACCATCAGCTCAGCTTCTTCACGAACGTCAAGAATTGTGACATCATTTTTAACTTCAGGATTGATGTCGTTCCATTTAGATAATTTTACTTTGTTTTGAATTATATTTTCAGCCACAAATCCAAGCATGTTTACAGGGTCTTTTGCTGAAGAATATGGAGGAGCATATGCCAGTTCAAGTTCCTTGAGGTCATAAATGCTTCCGCCCAGACGTATGGTTGTTGCAATTGTATCAATTCTCTTGTCAACTCCGTCTTCTCCCACTATTTGAGCTCCGAAGATTTTCTTGCCATCAGCTGAGAACACAAGTTTCAAAATCATTTCCGAAGCTTCAGGATAGTAACCAGCATGTGACTTCTGGGAGATTATAGCAGTAAGGTAGTCTTTGCCTTCAGTCATGCCCATTTTTATTAATGTCTTTTCGTTTGTACCTGTTGAAGCAACTGTAACATCAAATACCTTTGCAACAGATGTTCCCTGAGTTCCTTTGTATTCTTCGTTGGCACCGTAAATGTTGTTGGCGCATATTCTTCCTTGTTTGTTTGCAGGACCTGCAAGAGCAATCATGGCTCTTCCCTTGTTTATATATTCTTCAACCTCTATAACATCCCCAAGGGCATAAATATTCGGATCTGAAGTTTTTAGATACTTATCAACTACAATTGCGCCTCTCTGGTTTATTTCAAGATTTGCATCCTTAGCAAGCTGTCCGTTTGGACGTACACCTATGGATAAAATGACCATGTCTGCATCAAGAGTTCTTCCGCTTGCCAAAGTTATAGTAACTTTTCCGTTTTCGCTTTTGAATTTTGAAACACCATCTCCAAGAATGAGATTAATCTTGTTTGCAACCATGTTGTTTTGAACAAGCTGTGCCATTTCATAATCAACAGGTGCCATTACCTGGTCCATTGCTTCAGCTACAGTTACTTCAAGGCCAGCGGCATGGAGGTTTTCAGCAACTTCTAATCCTATGAAGCCTCCTCCTATTACAACTGCATTCTTAGGTTGTCTTTCGCTTATAAATTTTTTGATTTCATCAGTGTCTGGAACTGTCCAGAGGGTGAATATTCCAGGAGAGTTTATTCCTTCAATAGGTGGCTTAAGAGGTGAAGAACCAGTTGATACTACCAGAGTGTCATAGCTTTCTTCATAAGTTTCACCTGTTTTTACTTTTTTAATCTGAACTTTCTTGTTTTCTTTGTTTATGGATATAACTTCAGAATCTATTCTTACATCAACGTTGTATTTTTTTGACATGGCTTCCGGAGTTGTTACCAAGAGAGAGTCTCTTTCCTTAATAACATTTCCTATATGGTAAGGAAGTCCGCAGTTAGCGTATGAAATGTATGAACCTCTTTCAAACATAATGATCTGTGAAGTTTCGTCAAGTCTTCTAAGTCTTGCAGCTGTAGAGGCTCCCCCTGCTACGCCGCCGATAATAACTATTTTTTTACTCATCATTTCCTCCTATTTTTTATTGCAGAATTTCTTCAACAATATGTCTTACTTCTTGATTTTTGATTTTATAAATTATTTCTGTTCCGTTCCTGTCTGCAGAAACAATGCCTGCAGATTTTAGTTTCGCAAGGTGCTGTGACACTGTTGGCTGAGGAACATCTATGCAGCACTGAATTTCAGTCACATTGCTTTTTTCTTCCTTTATTAGCATTGCCAATATGCACAGCCGTACAGGATGTGCAATTGTCTTGAACATCTCTGCTTTTTCAGCCAGAAGATGCTTTGTTTTTTCTTTGTCATTAAAGTCTATCATAATCTACCTCGTTAACATTCTTATATTAATATATTAGCATATTTGAATATAATGTCAAGAGGAAATGTAAAAAAATAAACAATATTTTTTGATTGTGGAATATGCAAGTATTTTATGCTAAAATTATAATAATATAAAAATAATCACATTTGATGAATGGAGCTGAAATATATGAAGGAAATTTATTTGGCCGGCGGATGTTTTTGGGGACTTCAGGCCTACATGGACTTAAGGAAGGGAATAGTTGAAACTGTGGTTGGATATGCCAATGGAAACACAGAAAACCCAACTTACCAACAGGTTTGCACCAACACAACAGGTTATGCTGAGACAGTCTATATTAAATATGATGAAAATATAATCACACTTGAAAAAATACTTCAGGATTTCTGGAAAGTTATAGACCCTACGCTCATGAACAGACAGGGAGGAGATGTGGGAACTCAGTACAGGACAGGAATTTATTACACAAATGACGAAGATTTAACAACCATAAACAAGTCTGTGGACCAGGAACGAGAAAAATACAACAAGCCCATAGTTACAGAACTGGAAACTCTTAAGAATTTTTATCCTGCAGAGGAATACCATCAGAAATATCTTGAAAAAAATCCAAATGGATATTGCCACATAGACCTGACACTGTAGAGGCACTTATGTATTCAATGGATGAGCTTAAAAAATTCACTTCAAAATGTCAAAAGTGCAGGCTGGCAGAAACAAGGACAACCGTTGTTTTCGGTGAAGGCAATGAACATGCAGACATAATGTTTGTAGGAGAAGGTCCCGGATACAACGAGGATGTGCAGGGCAGGCCCTTTGTAGGAAAAGCAGGTCAGCTGCTTGATAAGATGATTGGAGCAATAAATTTAAAGCGTTCGGATGTATATATTGCCAATGTGGTAAAATGCAGACCTCCGGAAAACAGAAATCCCATGGATGATGAAGCAGAATCATGCATTGATTATTTAAGGTGGCAGGTAAAACTCATCCGTCCTAAAATAATTGTGTGTCTGGGGGCTGTGTCTGCCAAGAAGCTCATTGACCCAAACTTAAGCATAAGCAGGCAACGAGGGGTATTTGTAAAAAAAGGAGATATTTTTTTCATGCCAACGTACCATCCATCATACCTCTTAAGGAATGAATTAGCTAAAAAGGATTCCTGGGAAGACTTTAAAAGCATTGCAGCAAAACTAAAGGAACTGAAAAATGAAGAAAAATAAAGCAACCAGCCTGTAGCTGGTTGTATTTTTTATTTTACTGCGGCACTTATGTAGTTGTCTTTTACAGTCTCAAGGAGTTCCTTGATGTTTTTCCCGCTGAGGTAATCATCCACATATTGTTTGTCAAATATGAGAGGCATGCGGCTGTGTATGTAGTTCAGGGAAGGATGAGCGTTCTTTGTTATTATTGTGTAGTAAATATCGGTATCATTGTCGTCAAACAGGCTAAGTTGCCTGTCCTTGTGGCGAACCACACTGTAAAGTCCCGCCATGTAAAGAATGGAGTCTGGATTTTTTATCATATACTTTGTTTTAAAGGTTTTTTCGTTTTTCCATTCAAAATAATAAGAAGCAGGAACAATACACCTGTTTGTGGAAGCCAGGTTTTTAAACATCTGTCTTTCGTGGACAGATTCCATTCTTGCGTTTATTATTATTCCTTTTCCGTCCCACTTTGGGAATCCCCATTTGGCAAGTATTGGCCGGGTATTTTTCTCATCGTGAATCAATATGGGAGCCACATTTGAAGGAAATATTTCCCCGTTCTTGTACTCCGGGTAAATGATATTTTCTGCTTCATCAGCAATTTTTTTGATTTCTTTGTCATCAATATCCATATAATATCTTCCGCACATAAAAACCACCTCACCTTATTATTGCATTCAATTTGTTTTATTTCAATAAAAATTTGCATGAACAAAAATAGGTTTTTTTCGTCTATAAAGCTAGGAGGCAATTATGAAAAAACTGTTATATATATTATTGATTATTAGTTTTGTATTGATAAGCGGCTGTACAGCTAAAGAAGCACCTGACGCAGCAGGGGCATATGAAGCTGCCATAGACAAACTTTACAACGAAGACGAGGCACTGAACCTGAATATCAAGTACCTAGCTGTGGACACAACAAAAATGAAAAATATCACAGAAGAAAGCAAAAAGGTGTTTTTAAAGAACCTTGAAAAATATGGGCTGACAGTTCTTGATACCACTAGCGAGGAACTTGAAAAGAACGGATATATAAAGGACACAAATTTTGAGGAAGGAATATTGTTTAAACTGGAAGATGAAAAAATGAAGAACAATACCATCAAAATGGATGTTTCAAAATTTCGTTCAGGACTGGGAGCCATAGGCTATGAAGGCATGGAGCTTAAATACAGAAACGGAAAATGGGAAATCAAAGATCCAGGAAATCCCTGGATAAGCTAGATTTCATGCAGCGGCACCAGAATAATGAGAATGCAAGCCGCCAATTATAATTGACGGCTTTATTTCATTATATTATGCTTCCTGTTTGATCAGATTGTAAACTCTTTCTGCAATATGCATCATTCCCAGTTCCTGATACTTTTCAAGTGTTGGAATTGCAGTTTCCTTGTCATAGGAACATGCTTCGTAATACTTGTCAAGAGCTGCTTCCATGTCTGCAACTCTTCCTGCCGGAGGACCTCCGGTGGCAGGCTCCGTCATAAAGCGTTTAGGAAGTCGGTCATCTTTTCTTCTAAATCCCCGGATGTAATTTATTGCCCTTTCAAGTGCAATTGTTCTTTCAGCAGTTCTAAGAAGTTCATACTTGTCAATTTCAACGCCTGTTATGGCCTTATAAAGTTCTGCCATGGTGGAAGGTTTCATTTCCGCATTTATTACATTAAAGTCACAAATTCCAGCAAGGTTTGTTACAACAAAGCATTCCTTGAGAGCTTTTAGCCACGTCTTGTCTTCTGTGTCGCTGAAAGGATCCTTAGGCTCAGTTATGTCCAGATCAGGATATAAATATCCGAATGCATCGATGGTTGCAGCATAAGGCCTCATGTGGCAGGCACCGCGCTCGCTTGTTCCGAAGGAAATTGTCATGGAGGAAGATCCTCTCGGGTCAGTTGCTGAAATCTCCATGCCTTTAACAGCCATTACATAGTCCATGGCCTTGCCGCCGATTTTTTTGGCTGCAGCAAATGATCCGTCAGCATACAAGTCACCGCATCCTTCACGAAGGCACATTTTCCTTAGCATCTCTGCCATTGCCGGACCGTTTCCGAAGTTCATTTCAAGGCCGTCGGTCTGTTCCTTGGTGATTATACCTTTTTCATACCATTCCATTATTGCACTGATTGTGGAGCCTCCTGATATGGAGTCTATTCCATATATTGTTGTGTAATATCCTGCCATACATATGCTTTCATAATCTGAAACTCCGCATCGAGGACCAAATGCAGCAAGAGATTCATATTCCATTTCTCCTACTTCCACATCTCCCATTACAACATATTTGTGACAGCCAAGTTGGCAAGCATAGCATGTTCTCCTGGTCACCTTGTATTTGTCTGTATTGTTCCAGAGATTGTATGGCAGAACCTTTTCAATTTCCTCAAACTTGTTGTTGATGAAGTTCCTTGTAGGGAGTATTCCGAAATCATCAGCACCTCCAACCCATGCAGGTGTGCCGTAGCCGTGAACAGGTCCCCAGGTATATGCTTCTTCACGAAGTTCTCTTATAGAATTTTTGAAAGCCATTTTAAATGCATCCGTGTCTGCAATTTCAACTTTGCCGGTTCCACGCACTGCAACAGCCTTAAGGTTTTTGCTTCCCATTACAGCTCCAGCACCGCCTCTTCCTGCAAAACAGTCATCGCTGAATATGCAGGCAAGACTTGACAATTTTTCACCTGACTGACCTATGCAGCATACCTTGATGTCATGACCTTCAGCTTCCTTTATGGCCTCTGTTGTTTCCCTGGTATTCATTCCCCAGAGGGAGGATGCATCCTTTATTTCGACCTTTTCATTGTCTATTAGTAAATATACAGGATTTTCTGCTTTCCCAGTGAACGCCACAGTGTCGTAACCTGCAAATTTAAGCTCTGCTCCAAAGTGGCTCCCCATGTTAGAGGCTCCTATGGTGTTTGTCAGTGGAGACATGAAACACACGCTAGTACGAGATGCCGAAGGAGCAGGAGTGCCTGTCATGGGGCCAGTGTTGAAGCTCAGTAGGTTTTCCGGTGAAAGAGGATCTGCATCAAGAGTCATGTTATTCCACAGAAGAGCAATACCGTAGCCTTCACCGCCTAAGTACCTTTTGATGTAATCAGCATTTAAGTGTTCCTTTTTAATGTTTCCACTTGATAAGTCTACTTTTATTATAGAGTTCATATATCCTTTCATGTTAACCTCCTACCACGACAGTGCCTGGCGGGGGCATGCAGAAACACATTCGGGCAATCCGCCGCACAAGTCACATTTAAATGGTTTGACTTCACCGTCAAAATCAGTCATAACAATTGCACTGAAAGGACATGCTTCTGCACATGAACCGCAGCCAATGCAGCCTTCACCTATAACAACTGCCCCGGAATAGGCGTTGCGGGCAATTATTTTTTCCGGGCAAGCTTCTGCACATGGCATATCAAAGCATTGCTGACATACAGTGATTTTGAATTTTCCAAGCTGTCCAAGTTCTGAAATTTGAATACCTCTTGTCTGAGGTGACACTGCTTCCGTGTGAATGAGGGAACAAACCGCTTCACAGCTCCTGCATCCCTGGCACACTTCCTTGTTCGTCTTAACTTTAATTACTCCTGGTTTCAATTTACACCTCCTGATTTTTTTAACCGCCGCCGCCAATGGGAAAGAGATAAAGTTCATCGCCTTCCTGAAGAACATATGACTTGTTTTTAAGGCTGCCGTTTACGCTGCTTTTAGTCCAGATTCCACTCACGGAAATATTCATGAATGTTATGGCTTCTGCTATTGTGAAATCGTTTGGAAGCTCTACAATCTTTTCCCTGAAACCGCATGAGGCAGCCAAAAGTCCAGTCAGTCTTACTTTAACTTTCATAACAGCTCCTTTCTAAATAAAAATACAAAAATACCACAGCAATAACATGCTGCGGCTCCTTTTCAAAAAGGGGGGCGAACAGATTGCTCCATCCACCTGTCGTTCTCAAAGGCCCTGTGGGTCTATGAGAATCGGAGCTATTCTAAATAAATTATAAAGGTTATTGTAACTATAAGGTCAAGAAATATTTTCTGAGAAAATTAAATTTTAACAGGAATTTGCAGCTTAAAAAACATACCTCTTTCATTTTCGATAAAATCGGGCAAATCAACAATTACTTCACATATGTAATCGCCTGTAATTGTGTAGTTTCTTAAACTTGCTTCATCCAACAATTTGTTTGCATAGGGTATTTCCATTTCAAATTTGTTGCAGTAAATAGAGAGGTATGTGTTGGGTGGTATTGAACTTACAAGTTTTTCAGGAACATGCTCTATGTCTACAAACACAAACAGTTTATCAGATACATAGTTTCTACTTAGAATATTTTCGTGAGAAACAGTGCTTCCTGCATTGCAGAAATAAGTGCTGCGAAGACCCTGGCTGTCCATGTCTTCCTTCATCTTTCTAAGCTGTTCCTCATAGACTTCAATTCCGAAGTTGTAAAAATTCGTGTCGGTTTTATAGCTGTAAATCCATCTTTTATCAATAAATTCAAGCACAATTGTTCCGTCGGGAGGTGAAGATTCGTATCTTTCATAATTTTCAACTGCATGCGTCAGAGCTATTTTTTGATGCTGAAGAGATTCTATCTGGTTGTCGATTTGAAGTTTTTTCTGTTCCAGTACATGTTTTGTTAGCTTAACATCACAATTTTTAAGCTGATTGTAAATATCGTTCAAGCTCATTCCAAGGGACTGCATATACTGAATCATATCAAGGCGTGCGCTTTGCTTGATGGAATAAAATCTGTAACCTGTAGCTTTGTCCACATCCACAGGCTTTAATAAGCCTATTTTATCATAGTAGCGAAGCGTTTGCTCAGACACGCCGTTTGCCCGCGCCATCTGTCCGATCGTCAACTTGTTCATAGCTGCCTCCTGAAATATTTATAATAAAATCATATCAAAATTTTGAAATAATTCAATAAAATTTTGCGTCATCTACTGGAAAAATTTTATCATATTATTACATTATTCATGATTGACTTTAATAAAATTAAAGTGTATATTTAAAATTGTTAAATATAATAATGAAGTAATATTAAATAAAAGATGAGGTGGCAGTATGGGTGTTGATGTGTTGCCGGAATGGCTGAATAATCTTGAGGAAGAAGATATATCATTTATCAAGAAGTTTTTGATGTCATCAGGCTCTCTAAAAGAAGTGGCTGCAATATACGGGGTTACATATCCAACGGTAAGGCTTAGGCTGGACCGTTTGATTCAAAAAATACAAATAAGTGAAGACAATGCAAAGGAACCGTACATTTCACTTATAAAGAGAATGGCTGTCAATGAAAAAATAGATTTTGAAACAGCTAAAATATTGATTTCTGAATATAAAAAATTAAAGGAGATTGAATGATGAGTAAAGTATTGGTGTTTTTAATAGCTGCTGTAATTATTATAGTGCTTTTAGCAGCTCTTCAAATATTTCTTTCCATGAGCAAAAACAAATACCTTGGGCTGATTCTTCCTGCCATAAATCTTCTGGTTGCAGCGTTCATGTCTTTTGGAAGCATGATATATACTGGAGATATTGCTCCCATTTTAGCAGCATTTGCCGTATTTTTGATTCCTTCAGTCATAAATCTGGCAATTTACAAGGCCTGCAGAGAAAAAATCAAGGAAAAAAACAAACAGGAAATAAACAAGATGAATATACAGGATTTAGAATAATACCATAATAAACAAAAATCGCTGGCGTACCAGCGATTTTGTTTTGTTTATTTTGCTGCAGATTGACCGGCAATGCGTCCAAATACCGTGATGTCGGCTATGGCATCGCTTCCCAGTCTGTTTGTTCCGTGAATGTCTCCTGTTACTTCACCAGCTGCATACAATCCTTTTATTGCTTCACCATTTTTGTTTAAAACCTGTGCTTCTGCATTGATTTTAATTCCGCCCATTGTGTGATGAACAGCAGGCTTGGATACCATTATATAGTATGGTCCCTGACCAAATTCCACCAATGTTCCTCTTTTGTTGAATTCTTTGTCAACGCCGTCTTTTGCATACTGATTGTAGTTTTCAACTGTTTTCTTAAGCTCTGTTGCATCTATTTCAAAGAATGCGGCAGCTTCTTCTATTGTGTCTGCCTTAACTAACTGTTTTCTTGCAATCAAGCCGTTGTATTCTGACTCATGAGTAACTGCCATACCTGAATCTGTCATGGCTGATTCATCCCAGAACATGTAGGATACTCCGCCTGTCTGCTCAATTACCGCATTTGAAATTACATCTCTTCTTTCAAGCTCTTCAACAAATCTTTTTCCTTCCTTGTTTACAAGGATTGCTCTTCCTTCCAGACGTACATCACCTACATATAAAAGTGAACCTGATTGTGTATCGCATGTTGGGTAAGTCTGAATGTATTGCATGTCTACAAGCTCAGCACCGATTTTTTCTGCTAATGTAATTCCGTCTCCGGTGCTTCCTACTGAATTTGTTGAAAGTATTTTTTCATTCATGTTTTCATTGAATTTCATTCTCATATCAAGATTTGCACCAAATCCGCCGGTTGCAATTATAACACCTTTATTTGCATTGTATGTTATTGTCTGGCCGTCGTGGACTGCCTTCACACCTGTTACCTGCCCGTCAGCATTTTGAATTAATTCTGCTGCAGTGGTATTTTTATGGAGCGGTATATTTTTTTCTGCAAGTTTTGCGTTTAATTTGTTTATCATTTCATACCCTGTTGCATTTTTTGGAACCAAGCTTCTTTCAACTGAATGACCACCAAAGAACAACATGTAATCTTCAAAAACCATTTTAATGTCATCCTTCAGCCAGTTTGCTCCAGCCAGGGCATTGTCAGCAAGAATTCTTACGAGTTCAGGATTGCCTTCGTTGTCTCCGCCTTTTAATATGTCTGCATAAAACTTATCAGCACTGTCTTCGATTCCTTCTTCAACCTGAATCCAGTTTCCCGGAGCAGCGTATTCACCGCCTGAAAGAAGAGTGTTTCCTCCGATTATTGGCATTTTTTCAAGGACAATTACGCTTGCTCCATTATCGGCAGCTGTTATTGCAGCAGTAAGTCCTGCACCACCTGCACCGATTACTATAACGTCTGAAGTGTATTCTGATTCTCTTTTTTCCTTTTCAACTTTTCCTGAGGAAACAAGCACGCTTTTGTCAGCTCCTGTTTTTGAAAATGCATCAGCAACTGCTGTTCTGAATCCTGCTGATGTTATTGTAGCCCCTGTAACACCGTCAACATCAAATTTGTTTGTTGCAATCATTTCTTCAGTCATGATGGACATTGCTTCATTCAATCCTTCTGTTTCATGTTCTTCTTTAACCTTTATATCGGAAATTTTGTTGTCGGTAATTGTTAATTCTACTACAATATTTCCGCCCTTGCCTGTTCCTGTTCCTTCATATGTTCCATCAATAGATGATTCCTGAGCAGTCTCCTGTGATGGTTTTTGAGTGTTTGCCTGGCTGCAGCCTGTAATTCCAAGCACCATTGATAAAGCAAGCACTATAGATATTAATTTTTTCATTTTTCCTCCCGTTTGTTTATAATTTATATATTGTTTTTCGTTTCACATTGTAGTATAATTTCAAAGCTTTGTCTTTATAATATGAAATCGCAATATTTAACTTTTACGAACTATTGAGGTAAAAATGAAACTACAAAGAAAATTAACCGCTTTTTTTGCAATATGTCTGACAGCAATATTCTCAATTGCAGCTGTTATTATAAGCATACGCATCGACTACACAAACAGCAGACTTACAGAAAATCTTAGCACACAGCTCATTGAATCAAAAGCAAATGAAGCAGGAGCATGGCTGGCCCAAAGAATCAGGGAGCTTCATACAATCAGCCGAACTCCGACAGTAGTTTCCATGAATGATGAAGCAATCAAAGCATACATTAATCAGCTGAGCAATGACATGGATTCCTATTACGGAAACAACTATGGAACATTTTCAATAAACAAGCTTGATGGACTTGAATATATCAATGAAAACCAGACAATCGACGTTTCGGACAGAGAATATTTCAAAAGAATTTTAAATTCTGATGATGAATATGTAATAAGTGAACCTATTGTATCAAAAACAGACCAAAGCTTGATAACTGTGGCCTGTTATCCCATATATAACAACAGTTCTGAAAAGATAGGATTTGTAGCTGCTGCCATTTCACTTAAAAAGCTTACTGAAATAACGGACAACCTTTCTTTTTATAACGGAAAATCAATGATTGTGGACAGTTCAGGCACCATATACACACATACGGACGAGGGACTGTCAGAATCATTGATTCAGGACATAATTGCTCATATTCCGAAAAACTCTGACGGAAATCTTACCAGTGAAAAAATGTCCGAAGAAAACAAAGGTTATGTTGCATTTTATGCTCCCATTCCAAACAGCCCTGACTGGTATCTCTGCACATCGGTTGAAAGGGCAGAACTGTACAAAGACACAAGGATTTTAAATGAATCACTCATAAGTATGTGGATTCTTCTTTTGCTTGTTGCCATAAGCGTGAGTTATTTTGTAAGCAACGCTGCAACTAAAAGGATTGCAGTATTGAGCAGTGCCATGGAGAATGTCAGGAAAGGAAATCTGGAAACAAAAATTACGTTGCCGGGAAATGACGAGCTTTCAAATCTGGCGGATGATTTCAATGTTATGGTTGTCGACATCAAGGAATTGATGAATCAATCATATGAACATCAAAAGGAAAAGAGGCAAAGGGAACTTCAGGTTTTACAGTCCCAGATAAACCCGCATTTTCTTTACAACACTCTGGATACATTGCAGTGGAAAGCTTTAGAATATGGAGCTCATGAAATGGCAGATCTTATAATGTCTCTGTCTTCATTTTTCCGTATTTCACTGAGCAAGGGGAGAGAATTCATAACTATTGAAAAGGAACTGGAACATGTGAAAAGTTATCTTAGCATACAGCAGCACCGCTACAGAGATATTTTGAATTATGAAATCAGTTGTGATAAAGGATTGTATAAATTGTGCCTGCCCAAAATTCTGATCCAGCCCTTGGTTGAAAATGCAATATACCATGGAATTAAACCAAAGCTTAAAAGAGGGAACATATCTATAAACATTTTTGAGGAACATGAAAATTTAAATATAGTGGTTGAAGATGACGGTGTTGGAATTCCAGAGGAAAAACTAAGAAATATAAGGGATAATCTTCATAAACACCTTACAAGCAGCAATTACGGCCTTTACAATGTCAGTCAACGCATATATCTTCATTATGGAGACAAATACGGTTTAAATATAGAAAGCAGAGAAAATACAGGAACAAAAATTACTGTAAGTCTGCCCATGATAGAGGAGGATGAAGTAAGTGTATGATATATTAATATGTGATGATGAGTCAACAATCAGAAACGGACTTAAACATCTCATTGAATCAAGCACCATGAAGTTTAATGTTGCCGGAACTGCTTCAAATGGATTTGAAGCGTTAAGGCTCATAAAGGAAATAAAGCCTGAAGTGGTTTTGATTGACATAAACATGCCGGGACTTACAGGTCTTGAGGTTATGCGCGAGGTGTTTGTTCATGCACCATTTACAAAATTCATAATTATTTCCGGCTATGATGAATTTCAATATGCACAACAGGCTATTCAGCTTAAGGCGTTTGATTACCTGCTTAAACCAATTGACAAGAAAAATTTGTTTATTGTAATAGAAAAGGCATGCAATTGTGCTGTGAAGGAAAAAAAATTATGTACAGATTATCAGGCAGTTGAAAATTCTAATATTACAGATGAAGCAATTGACTATATATATAAGAATTACAGAGACAGTGAACTGTCTCTATCCAATATTTCAAAAGACCTTCACGTGAGCGAATCATATCTCACAAGAATAATAAAAAAGAAAACAAACATGAGTTTTTCTGAATTTCTCACAAAGCTTAGGATGGAGGAAGCAATATCACTAATTCTTTCAGACTCGTCCATATCAAGCCTGAACGTATCAGAGAAAACCGGATACAAGAGTCAGCATTATTTCTGCAAAGTTTTTAAATCATATACGGGAATGACTCCAACTGAATACAGAAAAAAACATATGTAATGAAAATAAAAGAAGAGCGCGCCAAATTTAAACTTTGTCATCAACCTAAAGAGAAGAGCTAATGCTCTTTTTTTTGTGAAAAATATATTGCATTAAATCCTTTTGTGATTTATAATGACTATAAATACAAATATAGTCAAATAGTACAAGGAGCAAAAGATGCCAAAGTCATATTCTTCCCAGGAAAAGGAATACATTGTAAAAAGGTTAAAAGAGGAGGCGTTTCAGTGCCTTAATTTGTATGGAGTAAAAAAAACCACAGTTGATGAACTGGTAAGACGCGTAAACATACCTAAAGGCACATTTTATTTGTTTTATGATTCAAAGGAAATACTGCTTTTTGATGTTGTAAATGATTTGCACGATGAAATTCAAGAACAATTGTTAAAGGAAGCAAACCTCATAAAAGAAAAAATAACTTCACAAAATCTTACAAACCTTCTTTTTAAAATATATAAGAAGGTGGACGATACATTTTTTTTGAAAATGATGACAAATGGAGAAATGGAACTTTTGATGCGAAAGCTTCCAAATGAAATTGTGGAGAAGCACTTCAGAGATGATTATGTAATGATGGAAAAGTTCATGGAATTATTTCCTCATGTAAAGGAAAAAAACGTGCAGTATTTCAGCGGTGCATTGAGAGGTGTATTTCTTACCATGCTTCATAAAAGGGAAATAGGGGAGGAAGTTTTTGACGGTTCCTTGAAATTGATGATTAATGGTTTGGTAATTCAATTGATGGAGGAATAATATGATTCAGGTTGTTGATTTATCATTTAGCTACACAAAGAACAGGTTTTTGGAAAACATTGACTTTGAAGTTTCAGAAGGAGAAATATTCGGATTTCTTGGTCCATCAGGGGCAGGCAAAAGTACACTGCAAAAAATTCTTACAGGCTTAATTAAGACCTATAAAGGTCGGTCAATTGTAAACGGCATTGAAAGCAAGCACTTCAGAAATGATTTCTATGAAAATATAGGAGTTGATTTTGAGTTCCCAAGTCTTTATGAAAAGCTCACAGCAAGAGAAAACCTTGAGTTTTTCGGTTCATTGTATTCAAAAAAACTGCGCAATATTGATGAAATGCTGGAAATGGTGGGACTTAAGAACCATGACGACAAAAAGGTTTCAGAATACTCCAAGGGTATGAAGTCAAGGCTTAATTTTATAAAGGCTTTGCTGCACAATCCGGACATTTTGTTTCTTGACGAACCTACAAGCGGCTTGGACCCCAACAGCAGCAGAGACATGAAGAATATAATACTCCAGGAAAAGAAAAATGGTAAGACAATTATACTCACAACACACAACATGGCAGATGCTGCTGAACTTTGCGACAGGGTGGCATTTATTGTGGATGGAAGGGTCAAGGCTTTGGATACACCTCATAATCTTATTATGTCAAAAGGAGCGTCCAAAATCAAGTATACTTATTTGGACGGAACTGAAAAAACAGGGGAATGTCTGCTCAGTCATACATCTGCTGATAAAAAGCTCCAAGAGCTTATTGAAAACAACAGAGTTTTGTCCATACACAGCAGCGAGCCAACATTAAATGATATTTTTATGGAAGTGACGGGGAGAGTGCTTCAATGAGAATAATAAATTTAATAAAGGGAGATATAAGGTTCCAGTTCAAATATGGGTTTTATTTTGTTTATGCAGTGTTCACTGCAGTCTATCTATCTTTAATTTTTGTCATGCCCCAATCCTGGAGGGAAAAGGCTGCAGCAATAATGATTTTTTCAGATCCTGCAGCAATGGGACTTTTCTTTATGGGAGCCATCGTGCTGCTTGAAAAAAGTGAAAGGATATTGAACTCTCTTGCCGTATCACCTGTAAAAACAGGAGAATACATATTGTCAAAAGTAATTTCTCTTTTGTTCATATCTGTTATTGTAGGAATAGCAATTACATTGCCATTAGGCACAAAAAAATTATATGCTTCAGTTATAGGAACAGCCTTTGGTTCAGCATTTTTCACCATGTGTGGACTGATTGTTGCAGCTAATATATCAAGTCTCAACCAATTTCTTACAACGGCAGTTCCAATAGAAATAATCAGTTTTTTGCCGCCCATAATGTACTTGTTCGGTTATGACAGCATGTTCATGCTTATTCATCCAGGCTGCATCATAATCAGTCTTATAAGCGGAAACAGCAAACATCTGTTTTTGTTTTCAGCCATATTATGTATATGGCTTGCGGCATTGTACAAAGTGGCTCACAAGTATATTCAAGATATGTTTCAAAATACAGGAGGTGTAAGTTTATGACACATTGGAAATATAAGAGACTGTCGATTTCATTTATGCAGTATTTAAATCAAATAGCAAGAGATGCCATGCTTTTTCTCTCATGTCTGGCGCCGGTTCTATATGGACTGTTCATGAAGTTCGGAATTCCCGCTGCTGAAAAGTTTCTTACGGGATATTACAGCCGTGAAGAAGTATTAGTTCCATATTTTCTCATATTTGATTTATTTCTTGTTGTATTGACTCCAATGATGTTCAGTTTTGCATCTTCTATGGTTATTCTGGGAGAAATTGATGACGGAATCACAAAATACATGTCAGTTACACCTCTTGGCAGGGGAGGATACTTAATTTCAAGATTGATTCTTCCTTTGACACTTTCATTTGTGGTATCAATAATTGTCATGAATGTATTTTCATTGGACATAATCTCTTTTGAAATGATAATATCACTGTCTTTTTTATCGTCAGTTCTTGGTTTCATAACTACTATGATGGTGGTATCTCTTTCGGCGAACAAAGTGGAAGGAATGGCAATTACTAAGATGTCTGGAATTTCAATGATAGGTATTATATTACCGTTTTTTGTTCTAACAAGAATACAATACCTGGCAATTATGCTGCCGTCATTTTGGATGGCAAAGTTTGCACTGGAAGGTGAAATCACATACTTGATTTTATGTGTAATGGTTTCAGCAGGATGGATATTGCTGCTGCTAAGAAAATTCATGAAGAAAACTATGTAGAGAGGGCTTGGTTCCCTCCCGTTCATCTATTTTTTTTCTCTTATCCAACATTTGTCTTCAAAGCATTCCAGAGCTTCTCTGGGGTTGTTGAATCGAATGTATTTTGAGTATATTATATCGGAATCATTTTTTCTTTCGAGCTTTATTACATTGCTTCCTTTTGTGAAGTAATAATAATCTATATAATCAGGATATTCAATATTTTTTACCATAACTTCCTCCTTAACAAACACAATCATAACATACTTCGCTTAAATACATCTTAAAAATAAATTGCTTCTATAAAAAATAAAAAGTCGAGTTGCGGCAGATAACAGATAAAAATTGTTGAAATAATAGGGGTTGCAGCAATTTTATATTGACATTTGTATCAATAAATAATATAGTGAAAATGTTACCACTAATAAAATATGAAGGCGGTTTAAGTCATGAAGATGAAAAAATTGATTCTAATTATTATGATTTTTGCAGCAGTTGTAATTGTGGCAGGAGCTATAGTTGTATCAAATTTAGAAAAGAATCTTAATGAATTGACAACCATGGAAATAAAAGATGTGGACTTATCTAAAGTTAAGGATGGAACTTTCACCGGTTACTACCAGGTATTGCCCGTTGATGCAAAGGTGGAAGTTACTGTTGAAAACCACGTGATTAAAAACATAAATCTTGTGGAGCATGGCAACGGAAAAGGTCAGGCTGCAGAAGTAATACCACAGATGGTAGTTGAAGCACAAAGCCTTGAAGTTGACTCGGTATCTGGAGCTACCTATAGCAGCATAGTTATTTTAAAAGCAATAGAAAAAGCACTTATTGAAGGAATGAGCTAGGAGGCAGAAATGGGAAATGTTGCAGTAATTTTTAAAACCAAGTATGGACACACAAAACAATATGCAGAATGGATTTCAGAAGAATTAAAATGTGATTTGTTTGAACAGTCAGAAATTTCAGGTGAAAAAATGCTTGAATATGACACTATTGTTTACGGAGGAGGGCTTTATGCCAGCGGTATACTGGGAATTGAACTTATTACAAAAAACTTCAGCAATATAAATAGCAAGAATATTGTTGTTTTCACAGTTGGACTGGCGGATCCGGATATTAAATCACAGTTTGAACCTATAATCAAAAAAAACTTCACCGATGAAATGCAAAAAAGAATAAACATATTTCACCTCAGGGGAGGAATAAATTACAAGGAGTTGGGAATTGTTCACAAGGCAATGATGGCAGCTCTCAAATCCTCTGTTAAGAAAAAGGATGAACTTACGGATGAAGACAGACTGATGCTTGAAACCTACGGAGATAAGGTTGAATTTTCAGATAAGAAAGACATAGAACCTTTGATATCCTTTGTACGGTCATTAAACTAAAATTAAACTGACATTAACCTAACCACCCATGAGGTGGTTTTTTTATGGCGTTTAATTTACCCATCCAATAACTACCATGAAACATTTATATATATAACCCGTCTAAATAAGTGTAACAAGAAAGGAGGTTAATCCTTACATGGCCATGATGTAAAATTAAACATTAGAAATTAAATTTAACTGAGACATAAAACTAAAAATAGATTAAAAATAAAAATTAAAAAATGAGGTTATTATTATGAATAAAAATATTATAAAAGTATTATCTTTAAGCGCATGCCTGTCAATGGCAACAATGACAGCAGCTTTTGCCCAGACACTGGAGCTTCCTCCTGAGGCAGCACAAATGCAAATAACAGCAGTAGATGAAGCTTTGTATGAAAAGCAGGCAGCTTTTGATAAAATATTGTTTGAAGAAAAATTAAAGGAGATTGAAGAAAAAGGTATTACAGTAACTCACACTTATCCTGCAGATGGATATGTTGAAGTTGGAATAACACCCTTCAATGAAGAAAATCAAAAATACATCATTGAAATTCTTGGAAGCGACGAAGTAGAAGTTGTGGATGGAATTATGGCAATAACTCTTACAGATGAACTTATGAGCACAACAAGTGCTCCTGATGTAAAGACTGCCCCTGATGCAGCAACAAGCGGTCCGGCTGAAGAAGCTGCACCTGAAGCTCAGGTTGTAAGTGCAACTGATGCCAAGGTAATCAGCGCAAAGGATGATGTTAAAGAAGAAAAAGGAATTTCTCCTTTAGCTATTGGGGCAGGAGCAGCTGCAGCTGTTCTCCTTGGAATAGGAGCGGTATTGTTCAAGAAAAAAACAGCATAATAAAAACAACAGTCATTCATGTTGTCAGACTATTGACAAACCTCGACGCTGTCATCCTGAAACGATAGTGAAGGATCTCATCTTTATTGAAAACATGAGATTCTTCGGGCTACGCCCTCAGAATGACAACGTCAAAAATTACTTTGTCATCAACCTAAACAGCATCTAACTGCTGTTTTTTTATTTGTACAGTTGACAATTTTATTTTTTTGCAGTATTATTTACTTAGTAGTTTAGTAAATTAGTAAACAAAGGAGAACAAGATGAAAATACCTACAGCCTTAAAACATAAACCGGTTATTGTTTCAGAAAATTACGAAAATGTTGATGGAAGATACGCATACAATTCAGATGCAAAAGGGCTGTCTTTAGGCCTTGCCCAGTGGAACGACAGAGGCAAGGTTGATATTTCAGCCAAGGTTTGGAGATACACAGGAGAAAAATGGTCAAGACAATCTGAAGAACTGCCTTTGCACAGAGTGCTGGACCTTGCTATACTTGTTTGCAGAACACAGCTCCATTTCAGGGAAGCTTACCGTTATGAAAAGCTTTATGACCCTGAACATCCTGTTATTGACAGAGTGGGTCTCCAGGGAGATGCAATGACAGTTGAAGTATGCACGGACAACGAAAAAATAAACGAAGATATAAAATTGTTTAATCAGGCTTTAAGCGATGACGGCGAAATAATAGGAGAAAGATTGAGGACTTTGTCGGCAATATTAAAGGAAATGGGTTATTAAAATGGACAGGAAAAAGGAACTGAAAGAGCAATACAAGCAAATGAAAAGTGAAATGGGAATTTTTGCAGTGCGCACAAAGGACGGTACAAAATATTTCCTTGAAACAACACAAAACCTCAAGGGTAAAATCAACAGCACAAGATTTCAGCTGCAGCATGGCTCTCATCCCAACAAGGCTATGCAGAATGAGTGGAACCAGAGAGGGGAAAATAACTTTGTTATAGAAATTCTTGAAAAGCTTGAATATGACAAGGATGATGAAACAAAGACAGACTACAGCGAGGAACTTTCCATTATGAAAATGCTGTGGGAAGAAAAGTTAAATAAAAATTGACAGGAGACAATATGAGCTTAATACCTATAGATTATCACCCTTCGTGGAATAAATTCTTAACTGAGGAAATAATCCTGCAGTTAAAAAATATCGAGGGAAAAATAGGGAAAAATATTAACCCTGAATATGAAAATGTACTGCGCTTCATGAGATGTAATCTTGATGACATAAAGGTTGTAATACTAGGGCAGGATCCATATCCTGAAAAAGGAAGAGCCACCGGCCGGGCATTCGAAGTAGGAGATCTGCATTCATGGGATGCGAAGTTCAGGCAGGTTTCCCTTAAAAACATTGTAAGATTAATACACAAAAATTACAATGACATCAATGATTATTCTGAAATCAAAAAATTTTCCCAGATTCAAGAGGAAATCAAAAAGGGAAAATTCAAAATACTTCCACCCGATGAAATATTTAAATCATGGGAAAAGCAGGGAGTGCTTCTTCTCAACACATATTTTACGGTTGAACATGGAATCACAGGAAGCCACATTGCCATATGGGAGCCTTTCAGCATTGAACTCCTTAAATACATTTCCGGGGAAAACAAAAATATAAACTGGTTTTTGTGGGGAAAACTTGCAGAGGAAAAAAGCAGGTATCTGTCAAGCGGGAAATTTTATATAAGCAGGCATCCAATGATGTGCTCAGAAAAATATGATGATGATTTCCTGAAAAATGAATGTTTCAATGATACCAGAAAAACAATAAACTGGCTTGGAACTGAAAAATAAACTATCTGCTTAGCTTTTCGGATGTTTAGTTAGTACACAATATATGCAACAGAGTTGCAATTAAAAGGTATGCAACATTGCATGTCTTAAGACATTTATTTTAATTATGTAGGGGAGGGTTACTGCCCTCCCGCGGGCAGGCACAAGACCCTCCTCTACGATTTGTTGAATATGGGGTTTGAACATGATTTTAAGGTATGCAGCAGCATGCCTTTTTTGTTTTTTGATATACAGATGCAGCTGTTCAAATTAATGTAGTCGGTAAGAAAATTAGATTTGATTCTGACTTATTGGCTGAAATTAAGGGTTATCATTTTCCTTGCAAGATAATATGTAAATGTTGCAAGAAATGACATGGAAAATGCAATATTAAATTATTACATAAAAGAAATAATTTTTGAACTTGACTGATTTCAAACATCGCATTATAATGTGAAACATAAATCAAAAAAGTGAGTAAATACAAATTTGCAATTTAAAACATAATTCTTTCATAAACTAACCCGGAGGTGCAACATGAAGTATAATCCAGTTGAAGCAATAAAACCAAATCTATACAAATATGTTTTTCCATACGATGAAATTCCTAAAATCAAATTTAACAACATTCAGCTGCCCATGGACATACCTGAAAACATATGGATCACTGACACAACATTCAGAGATGGTCAACAGTCCATGACTAGCATGAATACAGAACAGATGGTAAAAATCTATGATTATCTTCATGAGCTTGACAACGGGTCCGGTATTATAAAGCAGACAGAGTTTTTCCTTTATTCACAAAAGGACAGGAATGCCGCGGAACAATGCATGTCAAGAGGCTATGATTTTCCTGAAATAACTTCGTGGATAAGGGCAAACAAAGATGACTTCAATATTGTTAAGTCCATGGGAATCAAGGAAACGGGAATTTTAATGTCATGTTCCGATTACCATATATTCAACAAACTGAATAAAACCAGACAGGAAGCAATGAAGATGTATCTTGACATAGCTTATGCGGCACTTGAAAACGGCATTGTCCCAAGATGCCACTTTGAAGATATAACAAGAGCAGATTTTTACGGTTTTGTTGTACCTCTTGCAAGGAATCTTATGGACATGATGAATGAAAGTAAAATAAATGTAAAAATAAGGGCATGTGACACATTGGGGCTTGGGGTGTCACATGTGGGAGTTGAACTTCCAAGAAGCGTTCCGGCAATCATTCACGGATTGAGATATTACGGAAATGTTCCGTCTAGTTCAATCGAATGGCACGGACACAACGATTATTACGGAGCAGTTACAAATTCCACAACGTCATGGCTGTACGGAGGATCTTCTGTGAACACCACAATGTTTGGAATAGGTGAAAGAGTTGGGAACACTCCTTTAGAAGCTATGATAATCGAATACGGACAAATCAAAGGTAACACTGCGGAAATGAACCTTGAGCTCATAAATGAAATAGAAAAATTTTTTGAAAAGGATCTTGATTATGCAATTCCTCCAAAGACACCTTTTGTAGGAAAAGAATTCAATGTTACAAAGGCAGGGATTCATGCAGACGGTCTTTTGAAGGACGAAGAAATTTACAACAGCTTTGATACACGCAGGATTTTAGGAAAACCTCCTCTAGTGGCAATCAATTCTTATTCCGGTATTTCAAGCATTGCATACTGGATAAACAGCTACTTTGATCTTTGCGGAGATAAAAAAATCCATAAGGGCGATAACAGGCTCATACCTGTTAAAAACAAAATAGATTCAGAATATGACAGCGGGAGAACAACAAACATCTCCAGCGAAGAAATGGAAAAGTTTGCAAAATTATATATTTTCAACAACTATCAAAATGAAAGGGCAATATAGGAGGGACTATGGCTACACTTGCAGAAAAAATTATCAGGAATCATCTTGTTACCGGAGAAATGAAAGCTGGAAATGAAATTGGAATAAGAATAGATCAAACATTAACTCAGGATTCAACGGGCACAATGGCATACCTTCAATTTGAGGCTATGGGCATAGACAGAGTAAGAACAAAAAAATCAGTTGCTTACATAGATCACAACATGCTACAGTCCGGACCAGAAAATGCTGATGACCACCTGTTTATACAGACAGTTGCTAAAAAACATGGAATTTATTATTCCAAACCGGGAAACGGCATTTGCCACCAGGTTCATCTTGAACGCTTTTCGGTTCCGGGCGACACTCTTTTAGGCTCTGACAGCCACACTCCAACCTGCGGAGGAATGGGCATGATTGCCATGGGAGCAGGAGGGCTTGATGTTGCCGTTGCCATGGCTGGCGGTGAGTACAGACTGGTGATGCCGGAGATAGTCAATGTTGAACTTAAAGGGAAATTGAACAAGTTTTCATCAGCCAAGGACATCATACTGGAAGTTTTGAAGACTTTCACAGTAAAGGGCGGAGTGAACAAAATATTTGAATATACAGGTGAAGGTGTAAAATCTCTTTCAGTGACTGAAAGAGGAACTATCACAAACATGGGGGCTGAACTTGGAGCTACAACATCTTTGTTCCCATCAGATGAAAGAACGCTGGAATTTCTAAAGGCACAGGGAAGAAAAAATGATTATTCTGAACTTAAGGCTGACGATGACGCTGTTTATTCGGAAAAAATAACTATAGACTTAAACTTGCTTAAACCCAATGTGGCATTGCCCCATTCGCCAGATGCGGTAGTTCCTGTAAGCCAGGTAAGGGGTACTGCTATTACCCAGGTAGCCATAGGAAGCTGCACAAACTCTTCATACACAGATATGATGAAGGTTGCCAATATACTTGATGGTAATACGGTTCATGAAAATGTTTCATTGGTTATATCTCCCGGATCAAAGCAGGTACTTGCTATGCTTGCAGCAAATGGTGCTTTATCTAAAATAATTGCTTCAGGTGCAAGAATACTTGAAATTGGGTGCGGTCCATGCATTGGAATGGGTCAGGCACCTGAAAATAATGGAGTGTCCTTGAGAACATTCAACAGAAACTTCCAGGGAAGATGCGGAACTGATTCTGCTGGAGTATACCTGGTTAGCCCGGAAGTTGCAGCATTTTCTGCAATAAAAGGCTTCATTGCAGGGGAAGAGGACTTTGATGAAAATGTTGATCTTGACATAGATATTCCTGAAAAGTTTATGTTAAATGATAACATGATAATAAGTCCTGCAGATGATGGAAGAGATGTTAAGATAGCCAGGGGGCCGAATATCAAGACGTTCCCAAAGAACTGCAAGCTGGCAGATCATACAGGATGTGTGGTTCCTGTACTTATAAAAGTTAAAGATGATGTGACAACAGATGCAATCATGCCTTCAAATGCACATCTTCTTCCGTTCAGATCAAACATTCCTTATTTGTCAGAATTTTGCTTTATGCAGATTGATAAGGATTTTCCAAAGAACGCAAAGAAAAACGGCGGAGGAATAATTGTTGCAGGAAAAAACTATGGACAAGGTTCAAGCCGCGAGCATGCAGCTCTTGCTCCTTTGTACCTGGGAGTAAGGGCAGTATTTTCAAAATCATTTGCACGAATACACAAAAGCAACCTTGTGAATAACGGAATAATACCTTTAACATTCAAATATGAAGCAGACTATGATGATATAGACAAGATGGACGAGATAGAAATACCAAATCTGTTGAAACAAATCGAAAAAACAACGATAATTGTGGAAAACAAAACAAAAAACAAGCAATATGAAATGGAACTGAAATTGTCAGGAAGACAAATTGAAATCATAAAATCTGGAGGGCTTTTAAATTATATGAGCCTGAAAAATGTATAGGAGGCATCGCATCATGAAAAGAAAAATAACATTGATTCCCGGAGACGGAATAGGGCTTGAAATAATGCATGCAGCAACAGAAATCATTGATGCAGCAACTGACACAATTGAGTGGGAGGAAAATATTGCCGGATTTGCCGCATATGAAAAGTGCGGAGAGCTTCTTCCTAAGGAAACAATTGAAAGCATAGAAAGAAATAAAATTGCATTCAAGGGTCCTATAACCACACCGGTTGGAAAAGGCTTCAGAAGCATAAATGTACAGCTTAGACAAAAATTCAATTTGTACAGTAACGTTCGTCCTGTAAAATCATATGAAGGAATAGATGCTCTCTACAAGGACTTAGATCTTGTAATCGTAAGGGAAAATTCTGAGGATTTGTACATGGGAATAGAATACATGGCAAAGGATGATGTTGCACAAAGCATTAAGGTAATTACAAAAGGGGCAAGTGAAAGAATTGCAGATTTTGCATTTAAGGTTGCTGAAAAGGAAAATAGAAGCAAAGTTACACTTACTCACAAGGCAAACATTATGAAACTGTCTGATGGTTTGTTCCTAGAATCAGGACGTACCGTTTCAAAAAACTATCCGGACATAAAGTTTGAGGATGTAATAGTTGATGCCATGTCAATGAAGCTTGTAATGAAGCCGCAGGATTACCAGGTAATAGTTGCTCCGAACCTTTACGGGGACATACTTTCAGACATGGCAGCAGGTCTTGTTGGAGGGCTTGGAATGGCTCCAAGCGCCAACATAGGTGAAGAAACAGCAATATTTGAACCTGTTCACGGTTCGGCTCCTGACATTGCCGGTATGAACATAGCAAATCCAACCGCTGCAATATTGTCAGGAATAATGATGCTGCGACACATAGGTGAGGATTCAGCAGCATTAAAAATAGAAAACGCCCTGAAGAAAACCCTTAAAAATAAAAAGCTTCACACAAAGGACATAGGCGGAAACTTAAGCACAACTGAATTCAAGGATGAAATTATAAAAGCAATGTAATGATCCGGGCTTAAGCCCGGGTTAAGTTGATGACAAAGTTTAAATTTGGCGTTGTAATTCTGAGAGCTTGCTCGAAGAATCTCATGTTTTCACAAAGATGAGATCCTTCACTATCGTTCAGGATGACAGTGCCGAGGTTTGTCAATAGTCTGTCCCGGGCTTAAGCCCGGGTTATTTTTTATGGACTTAAAATAAATTTATCATTATAATATAATAAAAAGAAAAAGCAGGAAGAAAAATGCCGTCATACAAATTAATGCCCCGTATAAATAATGAAAGTCTTTTCAAAAAACTTCATATAAAAGAAGGTACTGAAGTCTTTGACAGCGCCAACAAAATAATTGATGAAATAAAGGAATTCATCACAAAAAACATGAGTATATCAGCATGTTTTGCAAAAGCACATATTAATTTAATCGGACTCAACGAAGGAGCTGATAAAATGTGTATTATCTGCCTTGTGTCATCAAAGGACGACATAGGTGATTTTTCCCGGGAAATGATAAATGGCGGAAATTACCTGAAAGGATATCTTTTGTACGAGGCTGCAAACCATGCGTTGTTTGAAGCTTCGGACAGATTCAGCAAGTTAGTGAGGCAAGAAGAGCATAAACATGGACGTAAACTTAGCAGAAGATATTTTGCCGGTGACGGAGACATTGATTTAAACATGCAGAGGGAAATTCTGGGGAGGCTAAAAGAAAAGGAAGATGTTGTTGCATACATTAATGAAAGAAATGTGCTTTTTCCTGAAAGATCCCTTCTATATGTGTTTGTAGCTGAAGAAGCGGAAGATGGCTGCTGTATTAAGCATGATGAAGAGAATGAATGTGAGCGCTGCAAAAATAATAATTGCCAGTACAGGGATGAAAAATGAAAAAATACCATGTTAATTTTATAAATCAAAATATTGTATTAGAAGCAGAAGAAAATTCAACTGTTGCTGAAATTTGTGAGCAAGCAGGATTTCCATTGGATCTTGTGTGCAGCGGAAAAGGAACATGCGGCAAATGCAGGGTTGAAATAGAAGAAAATGGGAAAAAGGAAGTTGTTCTTGCATGTCAGGCCAGGCTTTCCGGACCCATTAACATTTACATAGGAGAAAATGACTATTCCAAAAGACATCAGATACTGGAATGCATGGAAACAGAAGGAAAATTTAATTTTGATCCTGCTCTTAAAAAAACATACGTGGACATAAAGGAATTAAAGAAGCAGAAGGGAGAATTTATAAGAGGCTGCGACCTCAAGACATTAAGAAAGTTCTCATCACTGATTAATGAAAAGGGAATAAAAGGTGTCACATTTGTCCGATATGAGGATAAAATCATTGATGTGCAAAAAAACGACACCACTGAATTTTTGTATGGTGCAGCCGTTGATATTGGAACAACAACTGTGGTTATGTATATTTATGACTTGAACACAGGAAAATTAGTAAAATCATATTCTGGCAGCAACAGTCAGTCATCAACGGGTGCTGATGTCATAAGCAGAATATTCAAAGGTTCAAGTAATGATGGAATAGAAGAGCTAAGCGGAAAAATTATATATACTTTGAACAATTTGGCAGACAAAGCAAATATTGAAGTGCCTTTTTTTGCTGACAACATGTATAATGTTATTCTCTGCGGCAACAGCGCCATGCAGCATCTGTTTTTCAAATTAAGGCCTGACAGGTTGGGAATAAGCCCATTTACAAGCATTACCATGGATTTTGTTGAATGCTATGGTGAAGATATGGATTTAAATTGTCCGGACAGGTGTAAAATAGTGTTTCTTCCTCTTCTTGGAGGATTTGTAGGCGGGGATACAACCGCTGTGCTTCTGGCTGCAGGAAATAAAGACAATTTCAAGCTTATAGTTGATCTCGGAACAAACGGAGAAATTGCAGCAGGCAGCAAGAAGGGTTACCTGGTTTCTTCCACTGCATGCGGTCCGGCTCTAGAGGGAGGAAACATTAAGTTTGGCATGAGAGGAACTGTTGGGTCTGTTGAACATTTTAAAATAGAAAATGATGAATGTGCGTTAAATGTAATCGGCGACGCTGAGCCTGATGGAATTTGCGGCTCAGGCATAATAGACATAACTGCAGAAATGCTTCGAAACAACATAATAGACAATACCGGAAGAATGCTCACAAGCCATGAATACAAGGAATTAAACCCTCAATCTTCCCTTTTCAGAAAATTAAGAACAATTGACGGAGAAAACTGCTTCGTAATTTATGAAAACAATGAAAAGAAAATATTCATAACTCAAAAAGATGTAAGACAGGTGCAGCTTGCTAAAAGTTCCATATGTTCAGGGTGTATGGCTGTATTGAAAACACTTGGAAAAAATCCGGAGGATGTTGATGAGGCAGTGGTTGCCGGAGCATTCGGAAGCTACATCGACATAAATAATGCGCTGTATATGGGGCTGCTGCCTCATGGACTTCCTGAGATAAAATTATTGGGAAACGGAGCAGGAAAGGGTGCTTCAATGTTTCTTCTAGATAGGAAAATGAGGAAAATTTGCAATGATATAGCAGAGGGCACTTCACATTATGAATTGGCAGACGATAATTACTTTAGTGGGGAATATATAAAGAACATAAATTTTATCAGAAAAAATTGTTAAGATTTATTAAGAAATAAGAATTCCTTGAAATTTCAGTAAAGGAATTTTTAGCATTTTATCTAAAATGTGGATATTTCAATATAAATATATTTTGTCAAAGAATACAGGATATACTATATATTGACACAGGTATAGCTTAATGCTACAATATGTAGTGTCACAAAAGATGCATTATAAAAGAACTATGGAGAAAGAGGGATTGTATGATAAAGATATTGAAAAGAACTGGAAACTTCGTTGACTTCAATGCCGATAAAATAACCAGCGCCATAATTAAGGCTATGAAGGAAACGAAGGACGGGGTGGATGAAGAACTTGCAAGAAAAATAAGCAGCAAAATTGAAAATGAAATTTTAAGCAAATCTTTCCCGATACCTGTTGAAATGGTACAGGACATGGTTGAAAATGAACTTATGGACAGCGAGAGAAAAGATGTTGCCAAAAAATACATATTGTACAGATATGAAAGAGACAAATCCAGAGATTCCCGCAAAAGAAAAGACTACAAACTTTTAAGTGAAGAATTTATAAGCCACTACAAGCATGTAGGTTCACCAATGAACCAATTAGGAAACTTTGTTTATTACAGAACATATTCAAGGTGGCTGCCTGAAGAAAGAAGAAGGGAATACTGGTGGGAGACTGTAAGACGTGCAGTTGAGTATAACTGCAGCCTTGTACCGACTAAGAAGGAAGAGGCAGAGCAATTATACGATAACATATTCAACCTGAAGCAGTTCCTTTCAGGCAGGACATTCTGGGTGGGAGGAACTCCGGTTTCATACAATTACCCTATGGCAAATTTCAACTGTGCATTTGAAATAATAAATGATTTCCATGCTTTCAGAGATTTGTTCTACCTGCTGATGATAGGTTCAGGGGTAGGGGTAAGAATATTGAAGAAGGACGTTGAAGAACTTCCTAAAATAAGATCAAACTACAAAATCATGCATGAGGATTACTCTCCTGTAGAAAAATCAAAAAGAGAAGACAACACAGGCGTTGAATTTACTCAGAACAACTCTGTAAAAATAATAGTTGGAGACAGCAAGGAAGGCTGGGTTCAGGCCCTTGATCATTTCTTGAGCTTCATCACAAGCAGCGAATACAGAAACATATCAACAATTATAATCAATTACAACAATGTAAGACCAAAGGGAGAGGCTCTCAAAACTTTCGGTGGAACTGCCAGCGGCCATTCAAGCATGAAAAACATGTTTTCTAAAATAGATTCCGTGATTAAGAAACGCGGAACAATTGAAGGCAAGGAAAGATTCAAGCTTAAGCCTATAGACTGCCTGGACATTGCTAACATAATAGGAGAAAATGTAGTTGTTGGAGGAGTAAGGAGAACAGCTGAAATAATGCTTATCGACTACGACGACACTGACTGCATCGAAGCTAAGAACAAGCTGTACAAACAAATAGACGGACAGTGGATAGTTGATAAGGACATAATTCACCGTTCCATGAGCAATAATTCAATTTACTACAGGAAAAAACCTACACGTGAACAGCTTAAGTGGCAGATAGAACAAATGCGTTATTCAGGCGAACCTGGCTGGGTTAATGAAGAAGCAGGAAACAAGAGAAGACCGAATATGAACGGAGTAAACCCATGCGGCGAAATTCTCCTTGACAACAAAGGTCTTTGCAACCTCACTACTATAAATGTATATGCATTTGTTGATGAAAATGGAAACCTTGATGAAAAAGGGCTGTTAAAAGCACAGAGACTTTCTGCAAGAGCAGCATACAGAATGACGTGTGTTGAACTTGAACTTTCACAATGGGACAGAGTTCAGCAAAGAGACAAGATAACAGGCTGTTCATTAACAGGATGGCAGGATATGGTCAATGCTGTAGGACTTGACAGAGAACAGCAGGCAGCACTTTTAAGAAAATTAAGAGATGCAGCCAAGGATGAATCGGAACGCTATGCAGGTGAAATAGGAGAAGGCGCTCCAATACTTGTGACAACAATCAAACCTGAAGGAACATTGTCACAGCTGCCTGGAGTATCAAGCGGTGTACATTATTCACATTCACCATACTTCTTAAGAAGAGTAAGAATCAACAGCCATGACCCATTGGTTAAGGTATGTGAAGAATTGGGATATCCGATTTATCCTGAAGTTGGCCAGGAAATTAAAACCTGCACCACAAAGGTTATCGAGTTCCCTGAAAAAGCTCCGGTTGGCAAGACAAAGTACGATGTTACAGCAATTGAACAGCTTGAAAATTACAAGTTGTTCATGGAAAACTACGTTGATCACAACTGCTCCATAACAGTACATGTGAGGGACAAGGAATGGGAGCAGGTAGAGCAGTGGGTTTGGGACAACTGGGACGATGTGGTTGCACTTTCATTCCTTTCACTGGATGACAGTTTCTACCAGCTCATGCCTTACGAGTCAATCACAGAAGAAGAATACAACACTAAACTGAAAGAAATGAAGCCTTTCATACCATCTCTTTTGAGCACATATGAAGTGCAGGAAGAAGCTTTGGATGTTGGAAATGAAGGATGCGATTCAGGAATTTGTCCTATAAGATAATATTACTATATATTATAAAATGCAGCGGTTTTTACAAATCGCTGCATTTTGTACTTTGCTATGCATTTTTCGCCTATGTCTTTTTTAAAATTTTTTTGTTTTGTTCATGTCTCAATAATTCTAAAAATAAAATACGTATTTTGTTTTATAAAATCATGTATAAAAATTTATAAAAACACAAAAAATTAATATAAATTTAATTTATAAATTATGTTAAAATTAAGGCAAAAGTGGTATAATATATGTATCAACTTTTGGGAGAAAACATGTTTGATATACAGGAAGAATTAAAAAAAGTGCCAGACAACCCTGGCGTCTACCACATGAAGAACCAATTCGGTGAAATAATCTACGTGGGTAAGGCAAAAAACCTTAAAAAAAGAGTTCGACAATATTTCCAATCTAAAAATCACAGCCCGAAAATTCAGGCAATGATAAATAACATTTCTGAATTTGAGTATATAATTACAGACAACGAAGTTGAAGCACTGATACTTGAAGCCAATTTAATAAAAAAGTACAGGCCCAGGTACAACACGCTCTTAAGGGATGACAAACAATATCCATATATTAAAATTTCAGCTCACGAAAAATATCCGCGCATTTACAAGGTAAGAGAAGTAAAAAAAGATGGAGCCAGGTATTTCGGACCATATCCAAGCGCTTATGCAGTCAATGAAATCATAGACATAATAGGAAGTCTGTACAAGCTGAGAAAGTGTTCCTTAAAACTTGACGGAACAAAAAAAAATCAGAGGCCATGCCTGAACTATCATATTAACAGATGCACAGCTCCATGCATGGGAAACGTTAGCATAAAGGAATACAAGGAAGAAGTAACAAAAGCCATAAGCCTTCTATCCGGCAGGGAAGATGAGCTTATCAGGGCTCTCAGGGAAAAAATGATTGCAGCTTCAGGAAATATGGACTATGAGCTTGCTGCAAAGTACAGAGATCAGATAAACGCTCTTGAACTCATTGCAGAAAAACAAAAAATTGTTTCTGCAAATTCAAGCATTGATCAGGATGTAATCGGAAGTGCCATGGGAATCGAAGAAGCGTGCATTCAGATTTTCTTTATAAGAAATGGAAAAATCATGGGAAGAGAGCATTATCTCCTCACAAACATAGAAAATGAAACCAGAGAGGAAATAATCAGCTCATTTTTAACGCAATTTTACACCGGAACTGTATATATCCCTAAAGAAATATATATTGAAGCCGAAATAGAAGATATGGACGTTCTTGAAAAACTTCTGTCTGAAAAAAGAGGAAACAAAGTCTCCATAAAAGTTCCTGCCAAAGGGGACAAGAGCATGCTCATAAAAATGATCAAGAAAAATGCTCTTGAAATTCTTGAAAAAGGAAGCCAGAGGATTAAGAAAAATCTGGATGAAAGCATGCAGGTAATAGGAGAACTTAAAAACCTACTTGAACTCGATGAACTGCCTTTAAGAATTGAAGCATATGATATTTCAAACATTCAAGGGGTTGAGTCCGTAGGCTCAATGGTTGTTTTTGAAAGGGGAGTTCCAAGCAAGAGCAACTACAGACGCTTTAAGATAAAGACAGTGGAAGGTCCCAACGATTACAAAAGCATGGAGGAAGTTCTTGAAAGACGTATAAACAGAGGCCTGGACAACAGCGATGAAGTGAAGGGTTTCAACAAGATGCCGGATTTAATACTCATTGATGGTGGAAAAGGGCAGACTAAAATAGCTGAGGATGTTATAGCCAACTATGGTTTGAGAATTCCCGTTTGCGGAATGATTAAGGATGACAAGCACACAACCAGGGGTTTGATTTTCAACAACAGAGAAATTGAATTCAAAAAAACAGACCCTGTTTACAGGCTAATTTACAGAATACAGGAAGAAGCTCACAGGTTTGCAATTGAATATCACAGAAATTTAAGAGATAAGACGTTATTCAGATCCGAACTTGATAACATTGAAAATATCGGTGAAAAAAGAAAATTAAACCTGCTGAAAGAATTTGGCTCCGTTGATAATATAAGAAAAAAGAGTGTGGAAGAATTGTCTGCTGCTCCTGGAATGAATATAAAGGCAGCAGAATCAGTTTTCAATTACTTCAACAAGCAGAAAACATTACAATGAAGAATGAAGAATATTTTCTTCACTCTTCATTATATAAAAGGTGGTAGTTATGCAGTACGTAAAACTTGAAGATTTAGTAAGCTATATAGGACTGGAGACAGTTTATTATCCGGAAGATGTTCAGTCGAGAATTTATACAGCAGAAATAATCAGACCGGGCCTGCAGATTGCAGGTTATTTCGACTGGTTTTCTTTTGAGAGAGTCCAGGTTATGGGCAAGTCTGAAATGCTTTATATAAAGACATTGGATGAAGAAGTAAAAAGGCAGAGAATTGATAAATTTTTCAGCTTTCCAATACCGGCATTGATTGTTGCCAATGATATGGAAGTTGATGATGTTATTATTCACTATGCAAAAAAGTACAAGAGACCGGTATTAAAATCCAGCGAAAAGACAGATAAGCTTGTAAATGTGATGATAAACTTCCTTGAGGAAGAACTTGCAGAGGAAACAATCATCCATGGAGTATGTCTTGAGGTGTTTGGAATAGGCGTATTAATAAAAGGAAAAAGCGGAATAGGAAAAAGCGAAACATCTCTTGAACTCATAAACAGAGGTCACAGACTGGTTGCTGATGATGCTGTAATAGTGAAGAAAGTTGACGGCGGGCTTAAGGCCACTTGTCCTGAACTTACCCAGCACCTGATGGAAATAAGGGGCATTGGAATACTCGACATCAAGCATTTGTTCGGTGTAGGGTCAATCAGGCTTGAGCAGTTCATTGAAATGGTAATTGAACTGGAGGAATGGGATGAAAACAAGGAATATGATCGTATAGGAGCTGACGAGGATTTCACTGAAATTCTTGGAATTAAGGTGCCAACAGTGGTTGTTCCCGTCAAGCCAGGAAGAAATATATCTGCAATAGTGGAAATTGCAGCAAAAAATTACAGACAAAAGCTTCTTGGGTACAATCCTCTTGAAACATACAATAAAAAATTCAGAAATCTTGCACGATAATAGATACAATTGCAAGACGGCATAAAAATGATCTCAGTCAGAATTTCAACGAAAAATGCTTTTGACATTATTTTATCATGCAATTTTACATAATTATCTTGCATAATAAATAAGTTTTTTATTTGTTAAAAGTTTTGTAAAACAAACGTGAAAACGATAAAAGCCTAATTAAATAAAAATAAACTGCGAGTTTTCACTTATATTATTAGCCACTCTTTCAATATTAGCAAATATTGAAATATTTATGGTTGCAAATAAATAACCTTTAATATATAATCAATGTGGTATTGATTTTTATAAACAATATTTGAGTTACATTATATTATTAATTATTATATAGGAGGATATATTAATGTCAAAAGTTATGAAAACTATGGACGGAAATACAGCTGCTGCGTATGTCTCATATGCGTTTACTGATGTAGCTGCAATATTCCCAATAACACCTTCTTCACCAATGGCTGAACTTGCAGATGAATGGGCAGCTCATGGTCAGAAAAACATCTTCGGACAAACTGTCAAAGTTGTTGAAATGCAGTCAGAAGGTGGAGCTGCAGGTGCTGTACACGGTTCATTGCAGGCAGGTGCTTTAACAACTACATACACTGCATCACAAGGTTTGTTGTTAATGATACCAAACATGTATAAAATAGCAGGTGAATTATTACCGGCAGTTTTCCATGTTAGTGCAAGAGCTCTTGCAGGACATGCTCTATCAATATTTGGAGATCATTCAGACGTAATGGCAGCAAGACAGACAGGATTTGCTCTTTTAGCTTCCAGCAGCGTTCAGGAAGCAATGGACTTAGGAGGAGTTGCTCACTTGGCTACTCTGAAAACAAGAGTTCCATTTGTACATTTCTTTGATGGTTTCAGAACTTCTCATGAAGTACAAAAAATTGAAACAATTGATTATGCTGACTTAGCTAAATTAGTTGATATGGATGCTGTAAATGAATTCAGAGCCAGAGCTTTAAATCCGGAACACCCAGTAACAAGAGGAACTGCTCAGAATCCTGATATATTCTTCCAGGCAAGAGAAGCATCAAACAAATTCTATGATGAAGTTCCAGCAGTAGTTGCTGACTACATGACAGAAATTGAAAAAATAACAGGAAGAGAATACAAACCATTCAACTACTATGGAGCACCAGATGCTGAAAACATCATAGTTGCTATGGGTTCAGTAACAGAAACTGCAAAAGAAGTTATAGATAACTTAACTGCAAAGGGAGAAAAAGTTGGTATAGTTATAGTTCACCTGTACAGACCTTTCTCATCAAAATATTTCTTTGATGTAATGCCAAAGACTGTTAAGAAAATAGCAGTACTTGACAGATGCAAAGAACCAGGTTCAATTGGAGAACCATTGTACTTAGACGTTAAATCAATGTACTATGCACAGGAAAAACAGCCATTAATCGTTGGCGGAAGATACGGATTAGGTTCAAAAGACACTACTCCTGCTCAGATATTTGCTGTTTACAACAACTTGAAAGAAGATGCTCCTAAAAATGACTTCACAATAGGTATAGTTGATGACGTTACTTTCAAATCACTGGAAACTCCAGAAATAGTTAACACTTCAGCACCTGGAACAATCAGATGTAAATTCTGGGGTCTTGGTTCAGATGGAACAGTTGGAGCTAACAAAGACGCTATAAAAATTATCGGTGACCATACTAACATGTATGCTCAGGGATATTTCTCATATGACTCTAAAAAATCAGGCGGTGTTACTGTATCTCACTTAAGATTCGGTAAATCACCAATAAGATCAACATATTTAATTGATGAAGCTGACTTTGTTTCATTGTCACAGCAATCATATGTTGATAAATATGATGTATTGACAGGACTTAAAAAAGGCGGCACATTCTTATTAAATACTCTTTGGTCAAAAGAAGAGTTAGAAGCTAATCTGCCTGCAAAATATAAAAGATATCTTGCTAAAAAAGAAATTAATTTCTACACAATCAATGCAACTGAGATTGCTCAGGAATTAGGACTTGGAAACAGAACAAACATGATCATTCAGTCTGCATTCTTCAAACTGGCTGATGTTATTCCTGTTGATGAAGCAGTTGGGTACTTAAATGGAGCTATTGTTAAATCTTATGGTAAAAAAGGTGAAGCAATAGTTAACATGAACAAAGAAGCAGTTCAAAAAGGTATCACTGAATTAGTAAAAGTAGAAATACCTGAATCTTGGAAAGATGCAACAGATTCAAGTGCAAACAGTGGACTTGCTGTACCTTTCACAGAAGAAGAAAAACCAGATTTCATTAAAAATGTTGCTGACGTTATGAACAGACAAGAAGGTGACAGCCTTCCAGTAAGCACATTTGCAGGAATCGAAGACGGTACATTCCCAATGGGAACTTCAGCATACGAAAAAAGAGGTATTGCTGTAACTGTACCTAAATGGATACCTGAAAACTGTATTCAGTGTAATCAATGTGCATTTGTATGTCCTCATGCAGTAATCAGACCTACATTGCTTGATTCAGCTGAAAAATCAGCTGCTCCAGAAACTTTTGAAACTATAAAAGCAACTGGAAAAGGACTTGAAGGCCTTGAGTACAGACTTGTTATAAGCCCATTGGATTGTACAGGATGCGGAAACTGTGCTGACATCTGTCCAGCTAAGACAAAAGCTCTTGTTATGAATCCTATTGCTGAAGAAGTTGAAGCAGGAATACCAAACTGGAAATATGCAATGGATGAAGTATCTATAAAAGATAACTTGATGGATAAAGTTTCTGTAAAAGGAAGCCAGTTCTGCAAACCATACTTCGAGTTCTCAGGCGCTTGCGCAGGTTGCGGAGAAACAGCTTATGTTAAGACTATTACTCAGTTGTACGGCGACAGAATGATGATAGCTAATGCTACTGGATGTTCATCAATTTGGGGAATCTGCACCAGCAACACCATACACTACAGACAAAAACGGAAGAGGTCCTTCATGGGCTAACTCATTGTTCGAAGACAATGCTGAATTTGGTTTAGGTATGGCAACAGCTGTAAGACAAATGAGAGAATCAATTCAAATGTCAATGGAAGCATTGCTTGAAAAAGAAATTCCTGCTGAATTAAAAGCAGCATGCCAGGAATGGATAGCAGGAATAGACAACGCTGAAGCATCAAAAGTTGCTTCTGCTAAAGTTCTTGCAGCTGTAGAAGGATTTACACCATGCAAAGAATGTGAAGAAGCAGTTAAAAACATTATTGACAAGAAAGACTTCCTTGTTAAGAAATCACAATGGATCATAGGCGGAGACGGCTGGGCATATGACATAGGATACGGCGGATTAGACCACGTATTGGCATCAGGCGAAGACGTAAATGTTCTTGTTCTTGACACAGAAGTTTACTCAAATACAGGCGGACAGTCTTCTAAATCTACTCCTACTGCTTCAGTTGCTAAATTTGCAGCTTCAGGTAAGAGAGTTAAGAAGAAAGACTTAGGTATGATCGCTTCAACTTACGGCTATGTATATGTAGCTCAGGTTGCTATAGGATCAGATAAGAACCAATTCCTTAAAGCTTTGAAAGAAGCAGAAAGCTACAACGGACCATCATTGATCATAGCTTATGCTCCATGTATCAACCACGGAATCAAAGCCGGAATGGGCAAGACTGTTGAAAGAGAAAAGAAAGCTGTTGATGCAGGATACTGGCATTTATACAGATTCAACCCACTTCTCAAGGAAGAAGGCAAGAACCCATTCATACTGGATTCTAAAGAGCCAAAGACTTCATTTAGAGAATTCCTTGAAGGCGAAGTAAGATATGTATCATTGAAAGCTTCATTCCCAGAAATAGCTGAAGAATTATTTGCCAAAGCAGAAAAAGATGCTAAGGAAAGATATGAAGGCTATGTAAGAATGGCTGAAATGAAATATTAATAAAAATGTAGAACGGTTCTTTTAGAACCGTTCTTTTTTTGTATACAGAAAACCACGATAGTGTGAAACTTTTTATATTATAAAAGCGTCATATAATTAGTTTAGTTTATTTATCCTATTTATCAGATATAAGGAATGGTATTTTATGCTTCAAACTTAATATTTACAATAATGAAAAACACAAAATTATTATTTGGGGGCGTTGGAACATTGAATAATATGAATGACAGACATTTTAGAATTAGAAGAGCAATAAAAAACAAAAGTTTTTATAAATTGAGTATGATCAGTTTACTGTTGATTTTTTTATTATGCTCATGCAATAAAGACGATAGTAATTTTTATGATGAAATTGATGCACTAAGCCAAAGTGATAATATCTCTAAAGATATTGAATATTCAAATGCGGATGAAGCTTTAATTAAGGTTCAAGGTGAGGTTAAGGTTTTAACCGGGCTTGATGATGTTGAGACTTCAGAGCTTTTTAGCATTGAAAATACATATTATATAAAGGTAAAAATACACGATTTAGTGTTACATAATGATTATATTCAAGCAGGTGACGGTGAGTATACTACCGTTACAAATTACACGGATAGATCGCTGAATAACATAGAAGAAAAAATCATTGGAGATTTTTATGAAATATGGAGATATGAAAATGGTGATTTAAAAAGAATTCTTTATAACATGGAGGATGTTGTATATAGTCAGGATGATGATAAAATAATTATAGATGGAGCATATAATTCATACATTATAAAATTAGAATCTGACAATGAAGGAAAAGAGAAAATTTTATACGAATGCTATTATACAGATATATTGAACAGTGATAATAGAGATTTCACCTGTTATATAAATAATTTTTTCTCTATTTGTGTTGTTGATAATAAAGAAAATAAAATTATTCTAAATAAATACATAGATTTAGAACACGAATCATGATTGGAAAAGACAGCGCTTATACAAGAGCAGGCTACAAAGATACGCTTGTTTCTGAATTAGCATTGATGAAGCCGATAATACAAAGCTTATTAAATTTAATGATATTGTTTATGCTGTTGTTGATGATGGCGAAAATAAAAAGCTAATTCAATACACCGAAAATAACAATGCAAATATTGTTGCAGATAAACTTGACGATATAAATTTCAGTGAGCTTGGTAAATACATAAGCCTGTACAATAAAAGCGGAGATCTTATTGTGCTGGACAGCAGCGGGAATAAATACTTTGAAGACAATGTGCTTGACTATTTTTCAAATAATGATTATTCAGGCAACAAAAATCAAAACAATGAAAATAATATAGAGCTTGGGGTAACAGTATGGGGTGAAAATAATGATAAGCTTTATATACTGACTAAAGAGGACGACAGACTGAGAAATATTTTTGAAGTTAATCTGGTTTACAAATCAATCAGGGATTTGGCTTGCGATATTGATTGCAGATATGAGAATATTTATATAGATATACCAGGAGGCTTTGCAGCGTACAGCACTTTTCCTGGTCTAATATTTTATACATATGATAAAGAAGTAAATAATGATGTGTGTTTATATTTATGGTATGATGTAGAAGGAGAGCCGGTTCCAACTGCAATTGCAATATGTCAAATAACATATAGTATAAATAAAAGCAATGATAAAACATATCTGCAATATGAAAATATGGAAATTTTATGAAAAATGGTTGATTAAGGAAAGGCAGCAAACTGAAATTATGAAGCATTAAGACTGAGTTTATAATAAACAAAGTGACTTTTTCAAATAATAAACAAAGAAAAGTTAACGTTATTACAATAACTAATTTTATAGTAGAAAATCCTCTAGAAACGGATTTTGTAATAACTGATAAAAGCAAAATAATACTATTAGATAAACAGTTTCACTTAAAAGATTCATTTACAATAAATGATAGCAGTGAAAAAATATTGGATTTTATAAAATAATCTATAATATATAAATTCAATCATATCTAATAAAATAAAAATAAGAATTTTAATATTGGTTTGGTAAGCGAACGATAACAATGAGTATTGCAGAATAAAAGCCCTTTGGTATAACTGTTGAGTCAAAAGGTCTTTAAAGTTATTATTCAGTTTCATAAATTTATATATTGGATAAAGTTGGATAAATATTTTGGGGGGAGAAATTTAAAATGAAAAGATTTTGCATTATTTTATTAGTATTAATGATATTCCTTTGTGCATGTAATTTAAAAAACAATAACATAGCTATAAAGAATACATCTGATCAGGAAATGACTGTTTCAAAGTCTGAGACTGATTATTCCAATTTACACGAATTAGCAAAAATGTATGAAAAATCAGTATTAGGAAGAACGTTAGATACAGATTCACCGGTGATTTTTACAATTGGTATTTTAGCTGAATTTAATAAAGATGAAGATTATATAAAAGATTATGCTTTTACAATGCCATATGAAAATACAAAAGAGATTGCATCTATATTTTTCTGCAAGGAGCTTATTGCTATAAAGAATGATTCTGTTTATTATAGTTTTCCGGATGATGACAATTATAAAGATATAATTCTTGAACCTTTTGAAATTAATGACAATGGTGAAGAAGTAAGTGTATTATATGGACGATTTATTGATGATGAAGACGGCAACAGACGTTGGCTTTATCCGGTTACTTACACCATGGTTCCATATATTCTCACTGAGGATGAAATTCCGCTTATTTTATCTGATGAACTTAAGGCTGGAGAACAGCAATATCGAATAAAAAAAATTGAAAATATAACAAATTTAGAATATGCAAAAAAGATATATGCTGATAATGGATACGGAGATTTGGTTATTGACAAAACATATGAAATCAGCAGCCCAGATGATGTTCTTGCAATGGCAAAAAGGGTAAACAGTGAAATATATAATGAGTTAAACGCAACATATACACTTACTAAAGACATTGATATGAGCAATGTGAAATTTACACCTATTGGAATAAACAAATCAGATATTTATTATTTTGATGAAAGAAATCCGAACAACATTGGATTTTGCGGAATTTTTGAAGGAAATAATTTCACAATTTCTAATTTGAATTATGTTGGAGAATCGACTGAACCTAATGAGATGGGTGAGTATTTCGGATTTTTCTCTGTTTTGGGAAATGGATCCATTGTTAAAAATTTAAATATAGAAAATGCCAACATAGGCTATAAAGGCGAATTCAATAATGTATCTGCAGGAATACTTGCCGGCAGGATATTAAGTGCAACAGTTGAAAACTGCAATGTTAGCGGTACCGTTAAGGGCATAAGTAATGTAGGAGGACTTGTGGGGAGTACATCATTTGATTATAAAACAGATGATGTTTGTAGTGAAATATATAACTGTAAAGCTGATGTAGAAGTTTTTGGTGAGAACTGGGTTGGAGGCTTTATAGGCTCAAATCACAGGACTATTGTTGCAAATTGCTCTGTAAAGGGAATAGTTACATGTGACAAAATTACGGAAGATACCAATATGCCAATAGCTATTGGCGGCTTCGCCGGTAACAACTGTTGGGCAGAGATAAGGAACTGCGGAGCCTGTGTTTGGGTCAAAACAATGGTAAATGCTCGTTGTGTCGGTTCTCATGTTGGATTAAATGAAGGTGATATATATGAGTGCTATTACAATAACACCGTTTCTAACTGGAAGCCGTCAGGAGACAGTCAAAGAGATGAATTACAAAATGATGTTGTAGGCCTTCCTAATGATGAGTATTATAAAAGAGTTTCAGAAAATTAGTTTTTAAAAATATTTACCTTTTTCTCATATTTATTTTATCAATTATTATAATGTGAATAATTATGTAGGAAACAGGATTACTAGTAGGAGAAATATATTTTTTTAAACATATGTTTAAAATGAAAAAAATATAAAAGGATAAAATATGAAAACAGAAAAAAGGGTAATAAGTGTTTGGATTATTAATATTTGTTTTATTGCAATTTTGCTTTATATACAAGGTGTAACACAACTTAGTTTTATTAATAATAAATATAATTTTTATACTAAAATTGTAATACTAATTAGTTTTTTTGTATCTCTGAATAAAACTATATTTAAAGACATAAACTTTCTAGAGATAGCTTCTTTTATCATTTGTATAGTACTTATTTCTTTAATGTCACTTTATCATGTTATGTTTGAACAGCTTTTATATACAACACAAATAGATTTACCTAATAATAGGGATTTAATAGTTAAAGAACATAGTGTAATAGAAGAATATACTATTACTTTTTATGAAAAAAAGTACTTGCTATTTAAAAAACCTTTAGAAAATGGTCCTTATATTGTAACAGATAATGCACCTTTTCATTCAGGTGAATATAAAACTGAATATGATAAAGATAATAAGGTCTTAATAAAATATAGAAATCCTAGATTTGAAGAATATCAAGAAATTACAATTCAACTTTAATCTAATGAATTTAAATTCATTGCTGTATTTCTAATAGCTTTGTAAGAAAACACAAAATCAAAATAGAGAATAAGAACAACAAAAGCTATAACACTATAGAAGCCATAAAAATATTTATTATGTCTGAATTCATAAATATTTTTATGGCTTCTTATATATATAAGAGAATATTTTCTTGAAAAATAAAACTTTTTAAAAATAAATATAATTATTTATTTGAGAGGGATTGTTATTGCTTCATCTTCATTAAGGAGCATGTCTGGCATTTCTACATACCAGAACCCTCCAATTTGATCAGAGATATTATCTGGAGCGTCTGTACTCCAAGAACCTGTTATAACTGCATTTCCAGTTTGCTTATCATATTTAACTTCTTTTAAATTAATATATTTGTTTATATCCTTACTGCCGTTTTTATCTAAAAAACCAAAAGCTCCATTTATAATGCTTCTGTATTGAAGTATTGCCCCATAAGGTTTGAGTATTACTCTTATTTGATTATCATCAATTTCTATATTTTCTGTCTTGTACCCACCTATATCACTTATTTTTATTTCTGTTGGAGTATTATCATCAGACATCATTACTTGTTTTTCAACTGGATCACCAAAAGTTAAAATTGGTACCAAGTATAGTTCATTAATTTTCTTGTTAGTTGATGGATATATAAATTCGAATACATTCTTGCTGATATCTCCATTTTCAGCAAATTTAACTATATCATTTAATACAAGATAATAGTTGCCATTTTCATCTCTCAAGGTAAAATCCCTAAAAGGATCTGAACCACCCTCACTTATGGCAATTTGTCCACCAAATGGAGAAATAGATAGTTTATCTATTGTGATATTATGTTTATATTCGCTCCTTTGTACTATAGATGTGACTTCTGCTTGAATGTTAGGAGTTACAGTAATTGAATTTTCAATTGTACTGCTTCTATCAATTGCCATGTAAAAAGACCAAGTACCTTTAGAATTACAGATATATTCAGTAAATATATTTAAATTGAAAATTATTGGTAATTCATCTGTCATTATATATTTTTGAATAGCAACAAATGAATAATCATTTTTTAAATAATAATCCCAATCTGTTGTATCATTAATTCCTAAATCCGTACCATCTATTTTAAAAGTATAAAATGGGGCCAAGGGAAGAATATATTCTGTAAAATCACTTATGCCGTATTTTTCATAATTACGTTTATATATTGAATCATTCATAATAATTTCTTTTATAGGTACTGAACTGGTTACGGTAGATGTTATTAAAATAAAGTTTCCATCTACCGCTATGCTATTTACCGTTACAGAAATACCTTCACTTTCACTCGTATAATTTACAGTAGCATTGTACTTTTCATATTCAGATTGCTTGGACTCTATGTTTAGGTTATCTATTTTATAAAATTCTTTCAAGAAATTTTGAGTCATTTCTAATAATCTTGGTACTGAAGCAAAGGCTGTTGTCATAAGAAACAAGGCAATTATAGAAGCTATAAGTATAACTTTTATTCTTTGAGTATTCTTTTGTACCTTTTTAAGGCCAGTATTATCTTCGGGTAATTTTTCTAGTGCTGACTTAATTGAATTCTTGAATTCTTCTGCCATAGGATTTGGCTCATGCTCAATCATAGATTTAATCGTTTTATCAAAATTATTGTTCATATGTAAGTCCTCCCTGAGTCAATAATTCGATTTTTAGTTTCTGTCTAGCTCTAAAAAGCCTGACTTTAACTGTACTTTGTGGTATATCTAGAATTTCGCCTATATTTTTTATACTAAAGTCATCGTAATAAAATAAAACAATAATTGCTCTATACTTCTCTTCTAATTTTTGTACTGAATCCCATACTTCATAAGAAGACTCATAATCCTTACTAATTTGAGTCGGCTCAATCACTTGTTCCATATAAATTAGTTTTTTGTTTTTTCTTATAATGGAGTATGACTCATTAGATACTATTTTTAATATCCAAGCTTTAAAACAATTTAAATCTTTAAGAGTATTTCTGCTTACATAGGCCTTATATATAGCTGAACCTACGGCATCTTCAGCATCATATTCATTCAAGAGAATGCTTTTTGCTAAACGGTACATGCTTAGTTGGTGAGTTTCTACTAAATTAGAAAACTGACTTTTATTGATTGTTTCATTAGGTTTAAAATTGTCAGCGATATTGTTTACCATTTTGTTTTTACCTCTGCCTTTTTCATTTCTGATATATTTGATAAAAATGAAAGTCATGTAAAACTACTTAGTGGTTGATGCTCAATTGTCGATTATATCCATATATTAACAAGTATAGCCCATATAAAATATAGAGTCACTACTTATCTAACACCTACAGTTAAATTTCATTTCATATATAAGACAATTAACTTAGCTAAAAGGTTACACTTTAATGAGAATGTTTTTGATGATATTTTCATACATCAATGTTAAAAAAATTGAAATTAGTAATTGAAAAAATGCAACCTTTTACGCTTGTGCGGAGTCTTATTAATATAGATTCATTTTCACAAATTAAAAGTAATGTATGCAGTTAGTAAAATTAATATAATTGATTTGGAAAGATCAAAAGTTTACAATCGTTAAAATATTTAGCATAAAAATAGAAACTTTACTCAGTAAATCCGTGTTGAGAAGAGAATGTAGTTTCATATTTAAACAATAGAAAAGGGGGATTCATTATAAATGAAAAGAATTTTTAATTATTTCAGTTCTTTCGTGTTCAGTTTTACTAATAACATGGGGGCTAAGTGCAGTTTCAAAAGTAGGAAATTACAATGATAGGGGTGTTAAAGATATAGGACACTTACTTAATGGGCAAGTAGCTTCATAGATTATCGAAATTATAACATTTAAATCGCGTAGAGAACTTGTACTCACCTTTTAGTTGTAAAAAAAATATATTTATAGTAAAATAAGGTATACAAAATACGAGGGGGCAACAGGTATGGTGAAATGATATTCACTATGTTTTGGTTGCGAGGAGGAGATATGTTTAAAAGAACAATTTCATTGATGTTATCATTAGTTATGCTATTTTCTGTACTTACAGGATGCAGCACAAACGAACTGGGTTATCTCAGTTTGTCGAGAGAACTGGCGGCTTTGACTCAGTTTTCATTTGAAAATACAACAAACATTGAAGTTACTGAAGATGTGGCAGGGGAAGACTACAATGCAGCAATTAATTTAAAGGGTAAGGCTAACGTAGAAGACTTAAACTCAATTTACATGAATGTTGATGTGACATTCAGCTTAAATGGATTAAAGTCAACTGATCCAATCAATTTCATAATTGCAGACAATAACGTATATGTTTCAAAAAATCTGGTTCTTCAGTTAATTACATTTGATGAAATGTTAAATGGCGAAGCAACAGAAAGTGTGGAAGTTATAAATGATTTCTACAACAACGGCCTTAAGGATGTGGAATACATACTGCTTAGTGATTTAGGTGAAATGGACAGCATTGAATATGAAACGGATTACAAGGAAATGCAGGATAATGCAATTGACTATATTACAACAGCATTTAAGGGCTTTGATTCAAAACTCATAACAAAGATAAACGGAGGTTACTCCATTGAACTTACTTCACAGGGCGCTTTAGAATTTGTGGAAAGACTCATTACATATGTAAGCGAAAACAGAGAGCATGTGTTTGATGAAACTGTGAAGTATGTTGAAAACCTGTACAACAACACAGAATTTGAAGGAATGACTGCTGAGGACAAGGAAACATTAATAGCTGAATTAGAAGCAAGCAGACAGGATTTTTATGATTTCTTGGATGAAGCAGTTATGATACTTGAAACTGAAGAACTGGCTTCCATTGAAGAACTTGTGAGAGGAAGTAAAATTCAGCAAAATATTGTAAAAACAGGTTCATCATACAAGGAAAATTCATCAGCAGAAATTGTTTATGAAGGAATGTCCATGGGAAAACTTTCAGCAGAAACTTTAGTAACACCTGAAAATGTTGAAAAAATTTCAGTTACAGAAAGTGTTATGACTATAGAAGATGCTGAAAGCCTATATGAGAAAACAGAAAACAAAATTAATCCCGCTCAGACAATGCAGCTTATGTGGTATACAGAGGGTGAAGATCTTGATGTTGATATAACGAGACAAAGCGGCAAGACAGATTGGAATACACAGCCATACACTATCATTGAAAACAGAGTTTATCTTCCTTTGAGATACATAGGCGAAACATTTGGAGAAGAAGTATATTGGGATAATGATGCAAGAAAAGCATATGTTATAAGAGGCAATGAGAAAATCGACATGACAGGTGTGATTGTTGACTCAAGAACAATGGTTAAAGTGAGAGACTTTGAAAAACTCGGATACAAAATAACTTATACTCTTGATGGTGATTTTTCCACTGCAGTAATTGAAAAATAAATTTGTTAATAAATTTAGAAGGACGGCTTGCGCCGTCCTTTAGTTTAATTTTCTTCATTTACAGTCTTACTTTTCCATGCTATTTTTGATTCGCTTTTCAGTCCCTCAAAATACAGTCTTGTTTCAGATGCAATAACTCCCCTGAGTCCAATGAGAGCTATGAGGTTTGGTATTGCCATGAGTCCGTTTACAATGTCTGCAAGAATCCATATCATGTCAAGCTTGAGGAATGATCCTGCCCCTACAAGTACAATAAAAATCAATCTGTATAATTTGATTGCCTTAACTCCAAACAGGTATTCTGTACATCTCTCACCATAGTAGTTCCAACCGAGAATTGTTGTGAAAGAAAAGAATATCAATCCTACAGTAACAATATAAGGTCCGATTAAAGGCAGCCCCTGGTTGAATGCTTCATTTGTCATGCTTGCACCTTGGAGACTTCCGTTCCATACATCTGTCATAATAAGCATCAAACCTGTCATGGTGCATATAATTATTGTGTCAAAGAATGTTCCTGTCATTGAAATAAGTCCTTGTTTCACGCATGAATTTGTTTTTGCAGCAGCAGTTGCAATTGGTGCGCTTCCAAGGCCTGACTCATTTGAGAAAACACCTCTGGCAACGCCGTTTCGCATGGCATACATGACGCTTGCTCCTAAAAATCCACCGGTTGCAGCAGTTGGGGTAAATGCGCTTTTTATTACCAACAAAAATGTTTGTGGAATAAGCTGAATGTTTGATATCATTATGAACAATGCTCCCAGCACATAAAATACAGCCATAAATGGAACAATGATTTCTGAAATTTTTGCAATACTTTTGATTCCTCCCAATGTTACAAGTGCAACTATTGCGGTTATCACTATTGAAGTAGCAAGAACTGGAATGTTGAAAGTAATTTTTACGGCATCTGTAATTGCATTAATTTGTGGAAATGTTCCTATACCAAAGAAGGCAACTCCTACGCCGAAGGCAGCAAACATTTTTGCAAGGACTTTGTTTCCAAGTCCTCTTTCAATGTAGTACATAGGTCCTCCGGACATTTGTCCGTTTTCATCAACAACCCTGTACTTTACGGAAAGAAGGCATTCGCCGTACTTGGTAGCCATGCCGAAGAAAGCTGCAACCCACATCCAGAACAAGGCTCCAGGTCCTCCTGCCTTGATGGCGGTGGCAACACCTACAATGTTTCCTGTTCCGATTGTAGCCGCCAATGCTGTGCAAAGTGCACCGAAGCTTGAAACATCGCCCTGTGCATTGCTATCAGTGTCTTTGGAAAAAACCAGTTTCAATGCCAGGGGAAGCTTGAAAACCTGAATGAGTCCAAGTTTGAATGTAAGGTAGATTCCTGTTCCCACTAGCAGCATCAGCAGTGGCGGTCCCCATATAAAGGAATCGGCCTTTTCTAAAAATAATGTTACGTTTTGCATTTTGTACCTCCCTAAATTTTATAGTGCGTTTAAGGAATCCTCTTAAAAGACAAAAAGCCAGATCAAAAAAGACCCGGCCTCAAAAAATTACAGCATAGCTCTGTCCTTTTACCTGAGAGATTGACCGGTGTAACCGGCTTGCTCCTTCGGTGCTCATTTGAGGCTCTCCAGAGTTTCGTCCGATAATGGTCCTTTTGCCTGAAAGTGTAACTCCTTCGGCGGATCATATGATCTCTCTCCCACTATCTTCATCCGAAATATTTAATTTTATCACTGGGCATGATTATAGCATGTACTAGGAAAAAACAAAAGGGAAAAATTTAAATACGACATATCTTAATTATGAAAACGGTTATCAACAAATTTTCGTCAGCAATATATGCCGTATAACAAAATACTTACTATTTCCTGATAATATGCTATAATGATATAAACTAAAATATATTGTCAGGTGGTTTTATGGAAGAAAAAGCATTGCAGAAAAAGTCCTATACAAAAGTTATAGATTATATTAAAAAACAAATTGTAAACGGAGATTTAATAACAGGAGGAAAACTTCCATCAGAACGAGAATTGTCTGATATTCTGGGTGTAAGCAGGAACTCTGTCAGGGAAGCCATCAGGATGCTTGATTTTATGGGTATTATTTCTAGCCAGCAGGGAGCAGGAAATTATCTTACAGGCAATTTTGAAAACAATCTTGTGGAATCTATGTCCATGATGTTTATGCTTAATCAGATAACTTATCAGCAAATAAGCCAGCTGAGGCGTGCACTGGAACTTGAGGCGCTGATGATTGCCATTGACAATGTAACAGATAAAGAAATTGAACAGTTTGAAAATATAATTTCTCAGCTTGAAAATCAAACAGAAGAATATAATGTAATTCTAGATAAGCAGCTTCACTATAACATTGCAGCAGCATCCAGAAATACTTTGATAATAAATATACTAAGAGCTCTTTCAGAAGTGATGGATAAGTTCATAGCGGACCTGAGGAAGGAAATATTAAGCTCTGAAACCAGCAAAGATTACCTTCATGATGCACATGACAAAATGGTGAAGAGCCTTATAATCAAGGACAAAACCCTTGCTTTTTCTGCAATAAACAAACATTTTGATTTGATTGACGAAGAGTTGGATAGAATGACAAAAAATATATAAATAGAAAGCAAAAAAGATTTTTTAAAATATCAATGTTAAAAAAGTGACTATTGTTGACAATGATAACATTTGCAGATATACTTAATAAAGTAAGTGGTACTACCAGTTGAAAATGCGCATGCATTTTTATTTTTATCAGAAGTGGTACTACCAGTTAGTGAAAACGAAATTATAGTTAATGTATTCAGAAAGGGAAAAGGTAAACATATGAACATTTTGGTTTGCATCAAACAAGTTCCTGAAACAAACAAAGTTGAAGTAGATCCTGTTACAGGAGTATTGAAAAGAAACGGCGTAGATTCAAAAATGAATCCTTATGACTTGTATGCAATTGAGACAGCACTGAGAGTGAAAGAAAAAACAGGCGGAACCATTACTGTTATTACCATGGGACCACCACAGGCGGCAGGAGTAATAAGAGAAGCATTTGCCATGGGAGCAGATGAAGGTGTGCTCATTTCCGACAGAAAATTCGGCGGAGCTGACGTTCTTGCAACAAGCTACACACTTGCTCAGGGAATAAAGAAAACAGGAGATTTTGAACTCATTCTCTGCGGAAAGCAGACTACTGACGGAGATACTGCCCAGGTTGGACCTGAAGTTTCTGAATGGCTTAACATACCAAGCGTTTCAAATGTGTGCAAAATTATTGACATTGAAGAAAAATTTATTTCAGTAGAAATGGATATGACAGATGACATAGAAATTGCCAAGGTTGAATATCCATGCCTCCTGGCTGTTGACAAGGATATTTTTATGCCGAGACTTCCTTCCTACACAAGAAAAATAAATACAAAGGACAAAGAAATTACAGTCATGAGCCTTGATGACATGGAAGACAAGGATGAAAAACACTACGGACTCAATGGTTCTCCAACGCAGGTTCAGCGCATATTTCCTCCTTCTGTGAACGCTCACAGGGAAATGTGGGCAGGATCAAACTCAGAGCTTACAACTCAGCTGTTAAATAAATTGAAAGAAATGAAATTCGCATAGGAGGCAATCATGGCAAAATTAGTTGTTAATCAGTCAAAAGTAGGCAACATGCAGGAACTCATAAGCATATGCCCCTTTGGAGCTCTTGAAGAAATAAACGGTGAACTTCAGATAAATGCTGCGTGCAAAATGTGCAAGCTTTGCGTTAAAAAGGGACCTGCAGGAGCAATAGAATATGTGGAAGAAACAAAGGAAGAAGTAGACAAGAGTTTGTGGAAGGGAATTGCAGTATATGTTGACCACATTGACGGAAACATTCATCCTGTTACTTATGAGCTCATTGGAAAAGCAAAGGAGCTTGCAGAAAAAATAAATTATCCTGTTTATGCTGTAATGATGGGAAGCGGCATTTCAAAGCAATGTCATGAAATCCTTCATTACGGTGTTGACAAGGTGTTCGTATATGATGATGAAAAGCTTGACAGATTTAAAATTGAACCATACACAGCAGTGTTTGAAGATTTTGTAAAAAGCATCATGCCAACTGCCATACTGGTTGGAGCAACACCAGTTGGAAGACAGCTGGCTCCAAGGCTTGCTGCAAGACTGAAAACAGGCCTTACTGCTGACTGTACGAAACTTGAAATCAATGAAAACACAGATTTGGTGCAGATACGTCCAGCATTCGGCGGAAACATTATGGCACAGATACTCACCCCTAACAACAGACCTCAGATGGCTACTGTTAGATACAAGGTAATGGATGCACCTAAAAGAAATCAAGAGGAAGCAGGAGAAATAGTTAAGTGCAGCATTGATTCAGAAAAATTAAACTGCAAGGTTGAAGTAATGGACATAATTCCAAAGGAAAAGGAACAGTTCATTGAAGCAGCTGATGTGTTGGTTGTTGCAGGAAGAGGAGTCAAAAAAGAAGAAGACCTGGCAATGATAAAAGAACTTGCAGATTTATTGGGAGGACAGATGGCATGCACAAGACCTATGTCTGAAGCAGGATGGGTTGAAGCAAAACGCCAGGTGGGACTCAGCGGAAGAACAGTAAGACCAAAGCTCATAATTACCTGTGGAGTATCGGGAGCAATTCAGTTTGTTGCAGGCATGAACAATTCAGAACAGATAATAGCAATAAACAAAGATGAACATGCACCTATTTTCAAGACTGCCCATTACGGACTGGTAGGAGATTTGTATGAAATTATTCCTAACTTAATAGAACAAATAAAAGCAGGCAGGGAGGCATAAAATGGACTACAAAAAACTGGACAACGAAGATTTAAAATATATAATAGATTTAGTAAAAGATGCAGACAGAGTGCTTTACGGAGAAAATATAAACGAAGAGTACAGCCACGATGAGCTAAGCGACACAACAAGCTATCCTGATGTTGTTGTAAAGGTAACTTCAACTAAGGAAGTTTCAAAAATAATAAAATATGCATATGAAAACAACATTCCTGTTACACCAAGGGGATCAGGGACAGGACTTGTGGGAGCTTCCGTTGCAATAGAGCATGGAATAATGATAGACACAAGCCTCATGAACCATTTCCTTGAACTTGACGAAGAAAATCTGACTCTCACAGTTGAACCTGGTGTTTTGTTGATGGAAATTTCAGCTTACGTGGAAGAAAGAGATTTATTCTATCCTCCTGATCCGGGTGAAAAGTCAGCGACCATCGGAGGAAACATCAGCACAAATGCAGGCGGAATGAGGGCCGTAAAATACGGTGTTACAAGAGATTATGTAAGAGGTCTTGAAGTTGTGCTTCCTGATGGCAGAATTGTTGAATTTGGCGGCAAGGTTGTAAAAAACAGCACAGGATATGCAATGAAAGATTTGATGGTTGGGTCTGAAGGCACTCTTGGTATAATCACCAAGGCAATATTAAAGCTGATTCCTCTTCCCAAGAAGGCAATAAGCCTGTTGATTCCTTTTCCAACATTGGAGCAGGCAATAGGAACAGTTCCATTGATTGTAAAGTCAAAATCGATACCAACAGCAATTGAATTCATGCAAAGAGAAGTAATAATAGATGCTGAACAATATCTTGGAAAGAAATTTCCAGACAACAGTTCTGATGCATACCTGCTGTTGAAGTTTGACGGTAACTCAACAGAAGAGATTGAAAGGGCCTATGAAAGTGTTGCAAAAATCTGTCAGGAGCAGGGAGCCATAGATATTCTCATATCAGACACAACTGAAAGAGAAGAATCCATATGGAAAGCCAGAGGAGCATTCCTTGAAGCAATCAAAGGCTCAACAACATACATGGATGAAGTAGACGTTGTAGTTCCAAGAAGCTCGGTAAATGAAATGGTTGAATACATCCACAACCTTTACAAGGAAGTGAACATCCGCATAAAAAGCTTTGGTCATGCCGGAGACGGAAATCTTCATGCATATGTGCTGAAGGATGATTTAAGTGAAGAAGAATGGGAAGAGAAAATGACACTGGCCATGGACAAAATATACAACAAGGCAAAGGAACTTGAAGGACAGGTTTCAGGAGAGCATGGAATAGGATACGCCAAGAAGTCATACCTTATGAAATCTCTTGACCCAGCCCATGTGGAGCTCATGCTGGGAATCAAAAAAGCATTTGACCCTAAAAATATTTTGAATCCGCACAAGGTCTGTCAACTATAATAAAATCAAATATTAAGAGGTTAAGATGAAATACATCTATCAGATAGTCATAATATTCATAATTACTTTTATAGGTGAAGTTTTATATAAATTTATACCGCTGCCCGTGCCAGCAAGCATTTATGGGCTTGTTATAATGCTAGTATGTCTGAAAACAAAAATAATAAAGCTGGACCAGGTTAAGGGAGCAGGAGGCTTTCTCCTGGAAACCATGCCTATAATGTTCATTCCTGCTGCAGTTGGACTTATCACTGTCTGGAAAGATGTTATAAACATTATAGTGCCTATAATAATTATTGTTGTTTTATCCACAGTGCTTGTAATAGCAGCAACAGGAAGGACAACACAGTTTATGCTGCGCAGGAACAGGGGGGCGAAACAATGAAAGAGGTAATAGGAAATTCAGTATATTTTGGTGTAGCTCTCTGCCTTTTATCATATATTGCCGGCATATGGATTAAGAAAAAATTAAAGTGGGCCATATTAAATCCGCTTCTTGTGTCCATAGTAATTGTAATTGCCGTGCTTTTGATATTCAACATCGATTATGAGAGCTTCAACAATGGGGGAAAGTACGTGAGTTATTTTCTGACTCCTGCAACAGTTTGTTTGGCAATACCGCTGTATCAGCAGCTTGAACTGCTGAACAAAAACTTCAAGGCAATCATGGCAGGAATTTTAGCAGGAGTTTTTACAAGTCTTTTCACCATCATGGTCATATCACTCATGTTCAAGCTGAACCATGAACAATATGTTACCATTTTGCCGAAATCAATAACAACAGCAATCGGTATTGCAGTATCGACAGAGCTGGGCGGAATCAAGACAATAACTGTTGCAGCAATTGTTATGACGGGAATACTGGGAAATGTCATAGGAGAGAGTGTGTGCAGGTTGTTTAAAATAACAGACCCCATAGCAGTGGGATTATCTTTTGGGACATCTTCACATGCCATCGGAACTTCAAGGGCTCTGGAACTGGGAGAAATTCAGGGAGCAATGAGCAGTTTGTCAATTGCCATATCAGGACTTCTGACGGTTGTTCTGGCCCCGGTGTTTGCAAGCTTTCTATAAAAAACAGAAAAGTTCTTATTAAATAAATTCTAGGGGCGGACCTTGTGTCCGCCCGCTTTGTTGATTCAAATTGAGGTCTACAGCCCTTTCCTTTTTATTAATCGTATTAATTCACAAGTATTGATGAAAATATGAAGAGAATTATGAGCATGCCTGCATTAATCAATGTGAATACACCTAAATATTTAAGTGGTTTAGCATTTTCAGTCCGCACATAGAGCTTGTATGAAATGAGGCTTGCCAGTGAGGCCACCAGAGTCCCAAGGCCTCCTATGTTTGTTCCCACAATCAAAGATTTGAAATCAACAGTAAAGTTTGAAAGCAGTACTGCTGTTGGAACATTGCTCAATACTTGGCTGAGCATTACAGAAAACAGCATCTCACGCCCCTTTATAAGCGTGGAAAGATAATTTTTAACCGGCTCAATGTTTCCTATGTTTCCTGTAAACACAAAGAAGAAAATAAATGTTGCAAGAAGACTGTAATCAACCTTGCTGAACAGGCTCCTGTCAATGACAAGTACTGATACAAGGACAATTACAAAAACAATTTTATAATCCACAAATCTGAACACTGCTGCCAGGCTGAGAAAGAACAGCAAAATAAAAGCATAAAGATTTTTTTTGCTGCTTATAGTTTCCTTGAGACTAAATTCAACATTTATCATTTCACGTTTTCCGAAAATCGAAAAAACTAGAATGAGAACAAGTCCCGCCAGGGTTACAGGAAGAGTAATCCTAAAAAAATCCAATGATTTCATGTCATAAAATGAGTACAAATAAAGGTTTTGCGGATTTCCAACAGGTGTCAGCATGCTTCCTAAGTTTGCTGCAACAGTCTGCATTGCTGTAACCGTTATGAGATGTTCTGTCTGTGCAGTGACAGTCAAAACAAGAATTGAAAATGGAACAAAAGTTATGAGGGCAACGTCATTGGTAATAAGCATGGAGCTGAAAAAACAAATGAGCACAAGGCTTAAAAAAAGTCCCCTTGTGTTTCTGGTGCCGGATGTCATTTTCTGTGCCAGCACATTGAATAACCCTATTTCCTTAAGGCCTGCCACTATTGTCATAAGACAGAAAAGTATTGCCAGCACTTTGAAGTCAATGTAGGAAATATATTTGGCTGAAGGGGGTACAAAGACTGCTGATACGGCTGCTGCAAGTAATGATATGAAGAGTACGGCTTCTTTTTTTATTATTCTTTTAAATTCATTCATAATAATCTCCCTTAAATAATCACAATGGACATTATACCACAAAAGACTTAAACGGTATCATGTATTTACAATTTTTTACCCTTGTAATAATATAGAAATTACAATATAATTAATTGATTGAAGTATAAAAGTATTACATAATTTTAATAATTAGAAGAAGGTTTGCTATGATAAAAATCAGGATAAAAGAAGCAGCAATCATTTTAAATGCACAATGTGCTGGAAGCTTTAGCGGGGAAGACTTCATCGAAGGTGTTAGCATAGATTCAAGGAAAGTATCAAAAAATAATTTGTTTGTTCCCATAAAGGGGATGACAGTAAACGGTCACAAATTCATAAATGATGTCGTTGAAAAGGGAGCATGTGCAACTTTGTGGAACAAGGACGAGCCTAATCCGCCTGAAAATGTTGCTGTGCTGCTGGTTGAAGACACTTTAAAAGCTTTGCAGGACCTGGCTCTTTGGTACAGAAACACTCTTAAGGCCAAAATAGTGGGAGTAACAGGAAGCAACGGCAAGACTTCCACAAAGGATATCACTGCAGGTGTTTTGTCACAGAAATTTAAAACTCAAAAAACCATGGGCAATTTTAACACAGAAATAGGAGTTCCCTACACTCTTTTAAGCCTTGATGAAGACTGTGAAGCAGCAGTTATTGAAATGGGTATGGAAAGAAAGGGAGAAATAGACTTCCTGACTCGCCTTGTTCAGCCTGATATAGGAATTATAACAAGCGTGGGACTAGTTCACATAGACAATTTTCCTTCAATTGAGGAAATTGCTAAGGCAAAACTTGAAATTACAGAAGGAATAAAGGAAAACGGACTTTTCATATACTTCGGTGATGATGAGCTCATTGAAAAAACAGTAAACTCAACAAAAATAAAAGAATCCATAAGGAAGCAGACATTCGGACTTGAAGAAAAGAACACACTTTTTTTAACTGATTTTTCTGAAAGCATGGAAGGAATTAATTTCAAGGTAAATGACCACAGTCTAGGCGAGCTGCATGTTGAAATGCTTGGAAAGCACCAGGCTTTAAACTCAATGGCTGCAATACTTGCTGCCAGAGAGCTTGGCATGAATGATGAAGAAATACGCCTTGGACTTTTAAGAATTGAAAAAACAGGACTTAGAAACGAAGTTATAAAAATAAATGACTGCACTATACTCAACGACTGCTACAAATCAAATCCCGTAAGCATAAGCGCGGCACTTGATATATTTGAGCTTATAGATGCAAAAAATAAAATAACAGTGCTTGGTGATATGCTTGGCTACAGGGAAATGAGTCATGACATGCACTACAATGTTGGGAAAAATCTGACTTCGCATAAAATTGATGAGCTTGTAACCATAGGACAGGAAGCAAAGTTCATGGCCAAGGGTGCGAGGGAAAACACAAATATAAAAAGCATTGTTGAATTTGACACAAAGGAAGAAGCAACAGATTACCTGAAGAAATATATGAGTGAAGACTGTGCAATTCTCATAAAGGGATCCAGATTTTTAAAACTCGAATATATAGTTAACACATTAAAGAATACGGAGGGGAAAAATGAATAAGACTAAACTTGCAATACTGTTTGGTGGAAAATCCGACGAATATTCAGTTTCACTGCATTCAGCAGCTGCAATAATCAAGAATGTGCCGGAAGATTTATTTGATGTAACTTTGATAGGAATTACAAAAGACGGAAAATGGCTTCACTATGAAGGTACGGCTGATAAAGTAAATGATGATACATGGCATCAGGATAAGTTAAGTCCTGTTCTCTTGAGCATGGACAATAACTTCAAAGGACTGATAAAGCTTGATGAAGAAAAAGGTACATTTGAAAAAATAGCAATTGACTGCATATTCCCGGTTCTTCATGGAAGAAACGGCGAAGACGGAACAATACAGGGACTTTGTCAGATGACTGGAATTTCTTTTGTAGGATGCGGCATGACTGCATCTGCTGTTAGCATGGACAAGGAATTCACTCATGTAATCTGTGAAATGGCAGGAATCATGACAGCACCTTTCATGAGGGCAGTTAACTCAAATAAGCTTAATGTAAAAAAATTATATGAAGAAGCTCTTGAGAAACTTGAGCTTCCAATGTTTATCAAACCTGCAAACAATGGTTCTTCCCTTGGAATAAGCAAGGTGAGAAATTATGATGAGTTTGAAAAGGGAATAATGGAAGCCTTTGAATATGACGAAAAGGTAATAATTGAAAAAATGATACAGGGATTTGAAATCGGCTGTGCTGTAGTAGGAAATGAAGAACTTATAATAGGTGAAGTTGACGAAATCGACACAAAAAATGACTTCTTCGATTATGTGGAGAAATATTCTCAGCACAATTCAAAAATCCACTGCCCTGCAAGAATAAGCGATGAGCTTAAAAAAGAAGCAAAACAAATAGCCGAAGGAACATATAGAGCTTTAGGTTGCAAGGGACTTTCAAGAGTTGACATGTTTGTTACTCCTGAAAGCAAAATATATTTAAATGAAATAAACACAATCCCCGGACTCACAGATTTAAGCCGTTATCCTTCAATGCTTAAGAAAATAGGCATTGAATACAAAGATTTGATTGTGAAACTTGTGGAATTGGCAATGGAAAAAAACTAAAAAGCAATTAAGAGTTAAGAATTAAGAATTAAGAATTTAAAAAAGGGCTGTTGCGGTAGTAAATATTATCGTGTCATTCTGAGGGCTTTAGTCCGAAGAATCTCATTACTTCAAAAGATGAGATCCTTCGCTGACGCTCAGGATGACATGAAAATGCTTAACACAACAGTCCTTCTAATATTTTACAACTTATTTTATTGGTAAGCCAAGAATTGCTCTTGCTTCATCAGGTGTTGCTACTTCACGGCCCATTTCTCTTGAAAGTCTTGCAACTCTTTCAACTAGCTGTGCATTGGATGTTGCAATTTCGCCTTTTTTGTAGTAAATATTGTCTTCAAAACCTGTTCTAGCATGGCCTCCAAGCATGATTGCTGCTATGTTAAGAGGAAGCTGATATCTTCCAACTCCTGCAACTGTCCATGTGGAGTCAGCAGGTATTGATTCAACCATGTATAACAAATCTCTCAATTCTCCGCCCATTGCTCCCGGAACTCCAAGAACAAAGTCAAAGTGCATAGGAGTTTTAATAAGTCCTTTTTTAGCAAAACGAAGAGCTGTGTCAACCATTCCTTTTTCAAAGCATTCAAGTTCAGGTTTTACTCCAAGTTCATTCATTCTATTAGCAAATATTTTAATGTTTTCTTCAGTGTTCATAAACACATCATCAGCAAAGTTGCAAGTACCCATGCTCAGTGTTGCCATTTCAGGACTGAGTTCAATTGGCTGCATTCTCTGCTGAGGTGTATGCCAAGTAGCTCCTCCTGTAGACGGCTGAAATATGATGTTGCATTTTGCTTCAATCTTTTCTTTTATTTCTTTGTAAACTGCATAGTCCTGCGTAGGATTGCCCTTTTCATCCCTTGCATGAACATGAACCATTGATGCACCAGCCAGGTAGCACTGGTATGCTGCTTCAGCTATTTCATCCGGTGTCAGGGGAAGATTTGGCTGTTGTTCTCTTGTTACTTCTGCTCCTGTTAAGCAAGCAGTGATAATTAATTTTTCCATTGTAACCCTCCATTTTTATAATTCTTTGCCTACCAACATTTTAACTGATTTGCATAATATAGTCAATTGATTGTTAATTATTAAATTTTCATAATAAATAATTGTATGAAAAGAATATACAAATAGTACAAATTGTAGCATTATTAGTATGATTTAAAAATTGTAAAATATAACGTGTCATACTTCACAAAATCTGTCGAATGTGTTACACTATAAAAAAACAATAGGGAGATTTATATGGATAGAGAACTTGCGCTTAATATAGTAAGGGTTACAGAAGCTGCTGCACTGGGCTGTGGAAAATACATGGGAAGAGGAAACAAAGAAATTGCCGATCAGGCTGCTGTTGACGGAATGAGAAGCATGTTTCAGGTTCTTGATATTTCAGGCACTGTTGTAATAGGTGAGGGTGAACTTGATGAAGCCCCTATGCTTTATATTGGAGAAAAAATCGGAACATGGGAAGCAGGTTCCCCTGAAATTGATATAGCAGTAGATCCTCTTGACGGAACAAAACTTGTGGCAAAGGGATTGCCCGGAGCATTGGCTGTTGTTGCTGTGGCACCTAAAGGATGTCTGCTTCATGCACCTGATATGTACATGCATAAAATTGCAGTTGGACCTCAGGCAGCAGGACATATAGACATTACAGCTCCAATTGAAGAAAACCTGTACAATGTTGCCAAGGCACTGAACAAGGATATTACTGAAGTAACTGTAATAATGCAGGACAGGGAAAGACATGCAGATTTCATTGACAGAGCAAGGGCTGTTGGTGCAAGAATAAAACTGTTCGGAGATGGTGACGTTGCTGCTGCCATAGCTACATGCTTTGATGATTCCGGTGTGGACATGATGATTGGAAAGGGAGGAGCTCCCGAAGGAGTAATTTCAGCTGCTGCCATCAAGTGTCTGGGAGGAGAGTTCCAGGGAATACTTGTTCCTGACAATGAAGAAGAAAAAAGAAGATGCAAGGAAATGGCAGGAGACAACTGGGACAGAGTTCTCACTATGGAAGACCTGGCAAAGGGTGATGACATTATTTTTGCAGCGACAGGAGTTTCAGACGGTGAACTTTTAAAGGGAGTAAGATACATGGCCAACAACAGGGCACAGACATACTCAATGGTTACCCGCTCTAAGTCAGGTACAATACGTTTCATAGACACAATTCATGTATTGGACAAAAAGCCCACATATGCATATGTGAAATAATAAAAATTGTAAAAATCCTATGGAGAATATTTTTAACTTCATAGGTTTTTTATTTGTACTACTGAATAATTTTGAGCAAATTGTAGGGGAGGACTACTGTCCTCCCGCAAATTGATGACAAATATTACTTAAATAAACTAAATTATTTTCCTATTGAAACTGACATGCTGCTTTGATACCAGTTAATTTTATATCCAAGGGATTCTGCTGCAGCACGAAGAGGAACATATACACCATCTTTGGCATCTATTTCTATTTTGCTGCTGCCATTATTTACATAATACTTATTATTAACTTCATCATATGTAAATTCTACTCCAAGGCTGACAAACAAATTTTTAGCCAGTACATAAGTTGTTCCGTTTTCAAGAACAGGAGCACTATCAAATACCATCTTGTCACCCTGGAACACAACTGTTACATTAGAATTATCCTTAGTATATACTACTTCTCCTCCAACTACAGTAGTTAATGGAAGTATGTCTTTTATATCGCCAGATGGACATGTCATATAGTCTCTGTCAATGACAACAAAGTCTGCAAGCTTTCCTTCTTCTAAAGAGCCTTTTATTTTATCTTCAAATTGTCCATAAGCAGCCCAAATTGTAAATGAACGCAATGCTTCTTCACGTGTCATACATTCTTCAGGATACCATCCGCCAACAGGTTCTCCGTCTCTTCCTGCTCTTGTTACTGCTGCATACAATCCATGATAAGGATTAACAAGCTCAACATTGGCATCTGACCCGTTTACTATAATATTTCCTGTATTTAAAACCTTGCGCCATGCATATGCACCTTTTATTCTCTCAGAGCCTACTCTGTCTTCAGCCATATTTTTGTCTGAAGTTGCATGTACTGATTGCATTGCAGGAATTATTCCTAAGTCAGCTATTCTTTGGATGTCTTCCAGTGCGGCCACCTGGAAGTGCTCGATTCTGTATCTATGATCTTCAAGAGGATTTTCACTTAATACTTTTTCATATATATCTACAACCTGTTTGTTTGCAGCATCACCTATTGCATGAGTTGCCACCTGGAATCCATTATCTCTTGCTGCCTTGATCAATTCATAAAATTCATCGTAAGTATGTCTGCTGTTACCGAAATGCCCTGCTCTGTCTGAGTATTCTTCAAGCATCCATGCACTTCTTGCACCTAATGAACCATCAGTATAAAATTTAATGCAGTTCATAGTCAATCTGTTGTCGTAAAGTCCTACTTCAGGCCCCTTTTCGTAATATGCTTCAGCATCCGGACCTGAATCAACCATTACATACAATCTTATTTTCAAATCTCCGGATTCATATAAGCCCTTCATTTGCTGTATATCTTCCACTCCTGAACCTGCATCCATTGATGTAGTAAGCCCATATGAGAACAATTCTTCCTGTGCCAGAAGCAAAGCTTCTTTTTTTCTTTCTTCAGTCAATGGGGGAATTTTGCTGTTAACAAATGCAGCAGCTGTATCAGTCAATATTCCTGTAGGTTCTCCGTTTGCATCCTTTAAAATTTCGCCGCCCTGTGGATTTGGAGTATCTTTAGTGATTTCGCCTAATTTTAGTGCTAATGAATTAACCCAGGTTGCATGTCCGCAAGTTCTTTTTAAAGCAACAGGGTTATTTGGTGCAACAGAATCTAAATCTTCCTTAGTGGGAAACTCGGGAATGTCCCATACTTCTTGATTCCATCCGCCGCCTGTAATCCATTCACCGTCAGGAAGTCTGTCTGCTTCAGCTTTAACAGCTGCCAATATAACATCTTTTGGCTTCCAGAATACATCAAGTTTAATTAACTTTTGTCCTTCACCCGGATAATGCATGTGTCCTTCAATCAAACCAGGAATTACTGTCTTGCCTTGTAAGTCAATAACCTGTGTTGATGGACCAACAAACTTTTCAACTTCTGTGTTGCTTCCTGTTCCAATGATATACTGTCCCTTTATGGCAATAGCCTCAACCTTTGAAAAGTTTTCATCGACAGTATAAATGTTTCCATTAATGTACACTGTGTCTGCAGTTACAACATCTGCAAATACCTGAATAGGAAATAAAGTTGTTAACATTGCAATTAACAAAATAAAGATGATTTTTTTGTTTCGCATATGGACCTCCTACATAATTTGGTTAATAAAATTATAACTTAATGATACAAGCTATTTTGTAGTATTTTGTATGTGTGAAAAAAAAGAGCAAGGATGTCCTTGCTCTATAATTAATAAGTATTGAATTCTACAGATTGTAGGGGCTGGTCACTAACAGCTGCGGGAGGACAGTAGTCCTCCCCTATGATCTGACGTAAATAGGGTTTGTTAATTATTGAAATCTTTGAAGTCTATATTTTTTATAAATACATCACATTAATATTTTTTCCTGCTTTTTTTAATTCTTCCATTAACCCTTCAACAATGTTTTGCTTGATGTTGTAGCCCATGGGGAAGTTTGGATTTTGATGGGCAGGGTTTACTGCTCTACCCACATAAAAGTTAATATGTGTGCCCACATCCATCAGAAGGTTTGTCAAAATAGAGCAACCATCATAGTCATTGTACTCTATAGAGTCTTCATAGCTTGCTTTGTTTAGTTTTTTAATGTTTTCAAGAGTTTTTCCAAGAGTTAGAACTCCTTCTGTAACAAGATCAAAATCATCCATGTATGCTATTGGAGGAATATCATTTTTCATTGATTCAAGATCAACCATCAGTTCTTTTTCAAGTTCCCTTTCAGCAATGAGCGCTGTTGTTCCGCCGCAGATTATTTTCATGTTTTTACTTGTCTTCATTATGTTTGCCAGATAAGTATCAAAAGATTTATCAGCAGGGGGTCCTACAAACACATCTATAGACTCAGTCTTTCTAACCTTTACAGTTAAAATAGTCGTATCATCGCCGGGTTTATTGTTGTATAGATTGTTGCATACTCCTATGAAGTTTCCATTTACCAGCTGAGAAGAACGATTTACATTGTTCAGCTCCTTCAGGTATCCGTTTACTTCATTCCATGACCAGCCCAGGTTGAGCATCTGTCCTATGCCGGCATGAATTGCTCCATCACTTACAACACAGATGGTGTCTCCCATGTTAAGCTGAAAATTGGATTCGTAAATCTTTTTGTTTCCAATCATTCGTTCCTTTTTTTCAACAGGAATAATTCTTTTGCCTGAATAATAAAAATAGGGAGGATTATCATACTCTGCAATGTATGCATTGTTATTCTTGTCAATTTTAATTATGGTAAATGTTGAATAAGCAAGCTTTCTCACCTTGCACTCAGGCAGCGTGTTTATGATGGTTTCAATGGTGTCATCTATTGAAGCTCCGTTTTTCAGCATGGTAACTGCTATTTTAGTCGTCATGGTTGCAAGGATGTTTGCCTTTACGCCGCTTCCAAGACCGTCAGACATTACAATGATATATCCGTCGTCATCAGAAACATATTCCACCTTGTCGCCGCATAGTTCTTCGCTGTGCTTGTTTATGCTTTTATAATTAATATCTATAAAATTATCCATTGTTTTCACTTTCCTCTAGGACGACTTTTTTAAGCTTGAGAAGAGCAGCCTTTGTTTCGGCTGTTGTTTCACCTAGAAGCCCTGCGATTTCCTGTGCAACTCTCATTTGTTTTTCGATTACTCTGTCAGCTGTTTCCAATGTATTCAGCTTGAAGTTTATTATTTGTTCCTTTTTCATTTCATCATCAGTGATGTCGTTTAAAATTCCAAACAATATTTTATTTTTGGGCAGATATATGATGCGTTCGAAGACTATTATGCCGTACTTATCCAAAGTGAGCTTTCTTCCAACCGTATTTTCTTCAGTTGTAAGAACTTCCTTGAAATCATCAACCGGCATAAGAGTTGAAAGATTTTTGTTCCTCACAGAGTTTATTTTTGTGTTGAATGCTTTTTCTCCCACAGGATTCAAATCAAGTATGTTCAGGTCTGTGTCAACAATAACTATGATGCTTGGAGAATATTGAAAATATATGTTTGATATTTTTTCAGCTTCGCTTCGCATGTACGGCATGCACATCTGAGGGTGAGAAAGGCCTTCCAGAACCGAAATGGCCTTGTCTCTGCATGTGTCATAACCACATGCTCCACAGTTTAATTCGTCTGATTTTGAATGCTTGCCTGTCTTTGTTAGTACACTTATTATTTCTTCCTCTGAATAAACAGAGTGCACATATTGCTTGTTTCTGAAATTTCTCGCATAGTCCAAATCTTTTTCTTCATCTGTGTAATTTTTAATATTTATATTTTTGAAAGGGCGTATTTCAGTCCTTGTCTTAGTCTTCCTTACAAACACATTCTTGCTTTTCTTAGGAACAGCAGGTCCCCCGAGACATCCTCCAATGCAGCTGTTTGCTTCTATAAGCACATTATTAAGGTCTCCGTTTTCCAAAGCTTCAAATGCCCCTCTTAAATTGTCAATTCCTGATACTGAAAGAGGAGTGAACTTGTTTGAAGTGATGGTGTCCTTCATTCCAGACAATATGCCGTTTTCAAGAGGATATTTTTTGCCTGTATAGTTGCCTTGAAGATCAGGCAGACTTTCTTCAAATTTTGATATGTCAATGTTTCTTGTTTCAAGCATCTTGTCCAGTTCTTCAAATGAAATGACTCCATCAATAATTCCGGATATCTGGTACCCATAGGCTTCACATTTTTTGGATATGCATGGTCCAAGAAAAACAATGTAGGCATCTTCGCCATGACGCTTCCTTATCATTTTGCAGTGGGCAATCATAGGAGAATCTATTGGCAACATGTATTTTATCAAGTCAGGGTAATAAGTCTGAATCATCATATTTACAGAAGGACAGCAGGTTGTTATGAGGCTGCTTGAATCTGTGCTTTCAATATATTTCTTGTATAGTTCAGTAACCTTGACTGCACCGATTGCTGTTTCTTCAACAAGAGAAGCACCCAGGTACTTAAGCACAGAAATAAGCTTGTACGGCTCTTCGTAAACTCCAAGATATGACGGTGCAATAGTTACTATGATTTTCTTTCCTTGCTTGAACGCTTCAGAAACATTGTCAAGATCGCTGTGAATGTTTCTTGCATTTTGAGGACATACCTGGAAACAGTTACCGCAGGCAATACATTTTTCTTCCACAATTTGAGCCTGGTCGTCAATCATTTTTATTGCCTTCACAGAACAATTTCTCACACATTTGTAACAATTTTTGCAATTAGTAGGATAAAAATCTAGTATTCTCATAATAACTCCTCACATAGACTGTCCATAACATGTTTATCAAAAAAAGTTTCAGCATTTTCAGGTGCAACTGAATAGATTTTATCATTCAGGCACACAGAAACAGCTTCTGTGCAATGGCCCAGACAAAAAGCACCCTTTATTTCCACTTTGTCAGAAACATTGCGGCTGTCCACGCATTTTTTAAAAATATCTATAACTTCTGTTGAACCCTTCAAATGGCAGGCGCTGCCTACGCAAATCTTTAATTCAGTCATTTTATCCCTCTGTAATATTGTATTTATCTTTATATATTCATTATATATTTATAAAAATTAAAGTCAATGATTGGTTAATAAATTAACAAATAGTAAATTATAATCCAGTTAACGAAAGGAAAGGAATTGCAACAAGATTATCCTTGACTATTATTTAATTAAATGTTATCATTGTACCACTTACCGAACACTTACCTTAATTTTCCTATGAATTGACAAAAACTAAATAAGTATGGAGGTTTTTATGGAAAAAAACCAATTGGCAGCCTTGAAGCTTACTGAGCTTAAGGAACTTGCTAAATCTTTGGGGATGCATGATTCCTATAAGTATAAAAAGGAAGAATTGTTAATTAAACTTAACAACTATTATGATAATTTGAATGAAACAGATAACAATGCTCAGGTATTTGTTAGCGAAAATATAGAAGATAAAGATGATGAAGGAAAATCAAGTGTAAAATTTGTTGAAAAAGCAAAAAGTTTGGAAGTGTTTGAAGCTGAAGAAGAATCAAACAAGAAAAATTCAATGCCTGATAAAATAGTCGAAGAAATTGAATCCAGCGGAGAAGGTGCAGTAAAGGTTGAAGGAATACTTGAAACACACCCTGACGGCTATGGTTTCTTAAGAACAAATAACTATCTTACCAGCGATGAAGATGTATACATATCCCCTTCTCAAATCAGAAGATTTCATATGAAGACAGGAGACAAAATTACCGGAATAACAAGGCCTCCTAAGCAAGGCGAAAAATTCAAAGCCTTATTGTACGTGAAACAAGTCAATGATGAAAATCCTGAATTGGCAAGAAACAGAAAAGATTTTGATTCTCTCACCCCTATTTATCCCAATGAAAGAATAAAAACTTGAAAAAATACTCACAAAGAAATTGCGATGAGATTGATAGATTTGATTGCTCCAATAGGAAAAGGGCAAAGAGGGATGATTGTTGCTCCTCCTAAGGCAGGAAAAACAACAATTTTAAAAAACTTGGCTAACAGCATAGCTGAAAATTATCCTGAAATAGAAATTATTATGCTTCTTATAGATGAACGTCCTGAAGAAGTTACAGACATGAAGCGTTCTGTAAAGGGAGATGTTGTTTATTCAACATTTGACGAGCTTCCAAAAAACCACATAAAGGTCGCTGAAATGGTTCTTGAAAGAGCAAAGAGGCTTGTGGAACACGGCAAGGATGTTGTAATTCTTTTGGACAGCATAACAAGACTTGCAAGGGCATACAACCTGACAATCACTCCCACAGGAAGAACATTGTCCGGAGGTCTTGATCCTGGAGCACTGTATGGTCCTAAAAGATTTTTCGGAGCTGCAAGAAACATCGAGTTCGGAGGCAGCCTGACAATACTGGCAAGTGCGTTGATTGAAACAGGAAGCCGTATGGACGACATGATATTTGAAGAGTTCAAGGGAACAGGCAACATGGAAATCCATCTTGACAGAAAACTTTCAGAAAAGAGAGTATTCCAGCCATAGACATAAACAAGTCTGGAACAAGAAGAGAAGAATTGTTGCTAAATGCAGAAGAAATGCAGACAATATGGCAGCTCAGAAAAGCAATGAGCAATTTCTCAGTTGCAGATGTAACTGAAAGAATAATCGACGGGCTTATAAAAACCAAGACAAATTCTGATTTTATCAAGCAGGCGTCAGCACAGCTGCTGAATATCGATAAAATGAAAGATGATCTTGACGACAGAAATTTTTAAACAAAAAGTAATAATTATATAAAGCAAAAAAATATTGTATTATATAAAATGGTATGATATAATACTCAAGGTAAATTGAGATATTATTTAATTAATATATAGAGCGAGAAAGAGGTGAACGGGATGAAACAAGGTATACATCCAGATTATAAAACTGTTACTGTACACTGCGCATGTGGAAATACATTTGAAACTGGTTCAGTATTAGACGAAATCAAAGTTGAAATTTGTTCAGAATGTCATCCATTCTTTACTGGTAAACAAAAGTTTATCGATAAAGGCGGAAGAGTTGACAGATTTAAGAAAAAATACAACTTGGACAACAAATAAGAACATTGACTTTTGGGCAAATCCTAAACATACGTTATGGATTTGCCTTTTAGTTTGCTTTGATTTAATAAGATTGATAAAACAAGACTTTCATCACTTAGAAAAAGCTGAATTAATCTCAAGCTTCAGGCTGATGATAAGATAACTTTCGACCCTGTCATTCTGAGGGCGCTGCCCGAAGAATCTCATGTTTTAAAAAAAGATGAAATTCTTCGATGACGTTCAGAATGACATAATTATTGTTGTCAATAGTCTAAGGCTAGTTAATTTAAAACATTTATCAAATATTTAAAAATTGTAACAATAGCCATATAGTTTATTGCAAACACTTAACAAAACCACCCGATTAATTCAGAAGGTTTCTTGGTGAGTTTTCTTACTGCTTCAATATCCTTTTCTTCTAATGTAACAAGGCAGCAGCAGGATGGACCTCCTGATTGTTTCAAATCTATTGAAATATCATCCTTGAATTTAAAACTTAATCCGTTGTAGCTGCAAAGTTCTTCTAGTTCTGCTCCTGTTCCTCTTGAACCAACAGGAAGCATTTCCTTAATCATATGGGACAAATACAATTCTTCAAAGTCATCTATGTCCAGAATTTTGTCTGGGTTGTTAACCACATCATTTCCCACAAGCGGAAGACCAATGATCATGCACACATCATTTTTAACTGTTTTTTTGTACTTAAGCTTGTCTTTGTCGCAAACCCCTATGCACGTAACTCCCATGGAAGTCTGGACAGTAGGTATATTTTCCTCAGTGCTTCCTGTAAGGTGAACCTTTGAAGTTTTAAGCTTTGACAAAACTTCATTAAACCCTTCTATGAGTTGTTTGCCAGTATCGTCCATTTCAACAGCCAGACCGTCGGCCATTATCATAGGAGCAAATCCCATGCTCATAAGCTCAGCAAGAACAACCTTTCCTGTATGATAAGCAGTAAGCTGCGGAGGTGCCTTTACAAAATCATGTTCCTTTAATCCAATTCCTCCGCATGAATCACAGGAAATGCCAAGATATCTTTTTTCATCAAAATCTATTACAGTCAGATCTCGTATTTGTATTATATTCATGTTTAACTCCTTAAAGAATAATGTTAATTTTACCACAAAATGCATTATATTTCAAAATTTTTAAACAGAGTTTAAGTTGAATATTACAATTTTCGTAATTCATTGCTAAATTATAAAAATTGTACGTAAATGTAAACTATGATATAATTTAAAGTATGCAGTAAATCTTAATATTTATATGGGTGACATATGAAAGGCAAAAATTTCGAAACAGAAAAAAGGAAAGTTATGAAATATCGCTGGGTAATTTATATTCTGCTTTCAACGGTATACTTTCTGGCTAATTTTCACAAGTTTTCAACGGGTGTAATGCAGGATGAACTGATAGATTCATTTGATCTGTCAACTGCCGCCTTTGGAAACTTAAGCAGCATGGTTTTTTACTCGTACCTTATTATGCAGATTCCATCAGGACTGCTGGCCGATACCTTAGGTGCCAGAATGACCGTTACGGCAGGATGCATAGTTACAGCAATTGGTTCGTTTTTGTTTGCTGCTGCCCAAGGTGCAGCCATTGCAAACATCAGCAGATTTGTAATAGGAATCGGTATATCTGTAACCTACATTTCACTTATTAAAATCCAAACAAAGTGGTTTTTGTCAAGAGAGTTTGCAACCATGACAGGACTCACTTTTCTCCTTGGAAACCTTGGGAGCGTCTTGGCTCAGACGCCATTGAGGATGCTGGCAGACATGTTTTCATGGAGAAGCATATATTTTGTTTTCGGTGCAATGTCTGTTTTCATGGGTATACTAACATTTATAATCGTAAGAAACTCTCCTGAGGACATGGGGCTTCCTTCAATTGAATCCATAGAAGGAAAGACAGTCGTCATAAATCCAAATAAAGAAAAAATAGAAATTCGAAGTGCTGTTGGAAAGATACTGATAAACCGTTACAACTGGCCTACATTTGCAGTAGTATTTTCACTGGGTGCAATACTTTCAATATTGTCAGGTTCATTCGGCAGCGTGTATATACGTGATACCTACGGAGTATCCATGGTTGATGCTTCAAGGTATACAATGATACTGACTCTGGCACTTGCCATAGGGTCAACAATACTTGGGCTTTTATCTGATCGTTTCAGAAAAAGAAAGATATTCATGCTTATTCTTAACGGTACCATGACTGCAGTCTGGGTTTACATAGTTGTAATAAGCAAAGGAGAACCTGCTTTTGATAAACTGAAAATGCTTTACATGCTTACAGGGCTGTCCCTGTCATCATGTCTGTTATCCTACACAGTTGCCAAGGAATCTAACGACCTGACATATGCAGGATTATCAGTTTCATTTGTAGGCCTCATGGAGTTCATTGGAAGTGCAGTGGGACCGGTAGCAGTTGGAAAGATAATTGATATGAATCCTTCATTAGTCGGGGGAGAGCTGTATTCCAGGGCATTTATTGTGCTTGCGGTGTTAAGTGCTGTTACATTTGCAGGAACTATGTTTGTAAAAGAAACTAACGGAGAAAATATAACAGTAGCTGATAGTATTGTGCCTTTGTAGCAATAATTATTAGGCACTGTTCAAAAGCAATAATTACAATGTTGTGCATAGGTTTTTTTTATGCTATAATTATTAAAAATTACCAGATGAGGTCAGGTGGTTAAGTTGTCGCATCAAGCAATATACAGAAAATTCCGTCCTAAAATATTTGATGATGTACTGGGGCAGGAACATGTAACTAAGACTTTAAAAAATCAAATATTGTCAGATAATATAGCTCATGCATATCTGTTCAGCGGCATCAGAGGAACAGGCAAGACATCCACTGCTAAAATATTCGCACGTGCTGTTAACTGTACAAACAGCCATGACGGCAATCCGTGCAACGAATGTGAAATATGCAAAAGCATATTGGATGAAACCAATATGGATGTAATAGAAATGGATGCAGCTTCAAACAATGGAGTTGAAGATATACGAGAACTGAGAGATAAGGTGAAATTTCTCCCTGTAAAAAGCAAGTACAAAGTATACATCATAGACGAAGTTCACATGCTTTCAAAAGGAGCATTCAATGCCCTTTTAAAAACACTGGAGGAACCTCCGGAACATTTGCTGTTTATCCTTGCAACAACTGAGCCGCAGAAAATTCCTGCAACAATTTTGTCAAGATGTCAGAGATTTGATCTGAAAAGAATCAAGTCATCAGTAATTGTGGAAAACATGGAGAAAATATGCCAGGAAATCAATGTGAAATATGATGAAAAGGCACTGAAGCTAATAGCTGCTAATTCAGAAGGAGCCATGAGAGATGCACTTAGCATCCTGGACAGGTGTGTATCGTTTAACAATGAAGAGGTTGATTACGAAACTGTAATAAATTTGCTGGGTACCGTTAATTACCAGGTTGTAATGGAAGCAGCAAGTTCCCTTATGGACAAAAGCATAGAAAAAACCATGATTTTGGTTGATGATATATTAAACAGCGGAAAAGAGCTTTCCTTTTTCCTGGATGAGCTTATAATATGCTTCAGAAACATGTTGATTATAAAGACAACAAATTCAACTGATAATCTCATGAGAGTTTCAGAGGATGAAGCAGAAGCGTTAAAAAATGCAAGCTCAAAGATTTCAGTAGATGAAATTGTAAATTATATTGAAGATTTGTCAACAGCTCAGCTTGAATGTAAAAGGTCTCTTAATCCAAGAGTTTTACTGGAAACAAAATTGATAAAAATGCTTCACGGTGTAAATCATACTGATGTGGAAACTCTGACAAAAAGAATTGAAGAGCTTGAAAATATCATTAAGAGTGGAAATGTTCCTGTTGCAAGGCAAAGTGCTAAAGCAGCACCAAGCAGGCAGACTGCTGTACATAATGATTTTCCTGCTCAGGAAACAAGAAAGACTGTGGTTTCCGAACATGCAGTAAAGCAGGAAACTAGTCATGATACTTCTAATTCTGTTCAGGAACCACGAAACTTTGAAAACAAAAGTGATGAGGCAATTTTCAATGCTATAATAAACGGATGGCAGGCAATACTGAAAAAAGTTAGAAGTGAAAATGCAGGATTGCAGGCAATCATAAGAGAATCAAAACTCACAGAAGTAACTAATAAAAAAGCTGTATTTGAATTTGACCCTAAGTTCACTTTCCACATCAATGCTGCAAATCAGCCCAAGAACAGGCAAAAATTCAAGGATGTTATCAGCTCATTTGTAAATGATAATTGTGAAGTTGAATTTATTTCAAAAAGAGAAAAAGAAGAAATATCAAACAAACCCAAACAAACAATAGAAGATATCTATGAAGATTTGAAAAATGAATTTGGTGAAGAAATAGTAGAATTTAAGCAGGAGGATTAAAATGAGTAAAGGTAGAAGAATGCCCATGGGAATGCCAGGGGGCGGAAATATGAACAACATGATGAAGCAGGTTCAAAAAATGCAGAAACAAATGGAAGATATGCAGAAAGAACTTGAGCAGAAAGAAGTGGAGGCAACTTCAGGCGGAGGAGCAGTTTCAGTAAAGGTAACAGGCAAAAAAGCTCTGCTTGAAGTAAAAATAGATCCTGAAGTGGTTGACAAGGATGATGTTGAAATGCTTGAAGACATGATTGTTGCAGCCATCAACGAAGCTTTCAGAAAAGCAGATGAAATGATGGATACTGAAATGAAAAAAGTAACAGGTGGAGTAAGCATTCCAGGGTTATTATAATGGAGCAGTACACACCGCCGATTACAAAGCTAATAGAAGAACTGGCTAAACTTCCCGGAATCGGAAGAAAATCAGCTCAACGCCTTGCATTTCACATACTTGACATGAAGGGCAACGATGTGGTGGAACTTGCAAAAGCAATAGTAAATGCCAAGAAACTTACAAAACACTGCAAGACATGCGGAAACCTCACAGAAGGAGAAACTTGCAGCATATGCAGTAACTTTAAAAGAGACCATTCAACAATATGTGTTGTTGAGGATGTGAGGGATATTGCTGCAATGGAGCGCACCAAGGAATACAAAGGTGTTTACCACGTTCTCCATGGTACAATTTCTCCTCTTGACGGAATAGGTCCTGAAGATATAAACATCAAAAATCTGGTAAGCAGATTAAATTCTGAAGTGACAGAAGTAATTCTTGCCACTAACCCGACAATTGAAGGCGAAGCAACAGCAGTATACATATCAAGGCTCATAAAGCCAATGGGAATCAGGACAACGCGTATAGCCCACGGCATACCAATCGGAGGAGACATAGAATACGCAGACGAAGTAACGCTCATGCGTGCAATGGAAGGCCGCAGAGACATGTAGTTGAATGCATGTTTTTGTTCCTCCATAATATTCTCTTATCAAAAATCTAAATAGTTTTATCAAAAAGCACATCGAAGAAATAAAATGTGCTTTTTTTAATTCTACAATTTTACTTATTGTTTATCTCTCATCACGTATTTCTTTTTTGATATGAAGTGAATCAAGGGAAAGTTTAGTTGAAACGTTTTCTCAACAGGGGTATAATGTTTTTAAGGTCATTAGTATTATAAGACATAAGATTTATTTATTAAAAACCGATAAATAGGAATTTGAAGGGAGAATGGATGAATGTTATTAGATGATATCAAACAAAGATTGAAATTGGATCATTTAGAAGTTAAAGATAATAAGTATGAAGATATATTAGATTTATACAAAGGTAATGAAGAGTTTGCAAAACTATCTAATAATTATCCTATTACTATTGAAAGTGTAAAAAGAGATGTTGAAGATATACCACCTTTTATAGATAGTACTCGTAAGCATTTTATAAGTATATATAATATTCAAAATGAGTTGGTTGCAGTATTAGATATCATCGATGGATATAGTTTTCAAGATGCGAATAATAAAAATGCTATTTGGATTGGATTATTAGAAATTGATATAAATAGGCATAATATAGGGTTAGGAAGTTTAATTATTAATGATTTATTTGATGTTTGTAAAAATAATAGCAAAACAATAGTTCAATTAGGTGTAATAAAAGAAAATATTAATGCTTTAGATTTTTGGAATAAAATTGGATTTGAAATTTTTAGAGAAGGAAGTAATGGTGAGTTTGATTTATTTCTAATGGAGAAATCCATTAGATAAATTCCAATTTGCATATTTGATTTGATGTAGCATGCTTATATTTAGTTATGTCGTATCTTTCGAATTTTGTGTCACATCGGTAAAATAGAACAAATAAGAATTATAATATTTAAAATAGGGGATAAAATGGACGAACGTTTTACATTTAATGAAGATGTTAGGAATTATGATAAATGGCGGCCAACATATTGTAAAGAACTATTCTATGATATTATTCAATTTTCTAAACTTAATAAAAATAAAAAAGCGATTGAAGTTGGAATTGGTACTGGCCAAGCAACTATACCTTTTCTAATAACAGGATGCGATGTAACAGCCATTGAACTTGGAAACGAACTTGCAGAATACTCGAAAGAAAAATTTAAAGAATATGAAAATTTTAGTGTATATAATACTTCATTCGAGGATTTTGAATGTGATGATAGCAGTTTTGATATTCTTTACTCTGCAACTGCATTTCATTGGATTCCTGAAGATATAGGTTATCCAAAGGCATTAAATCTATTGAAAAATTGTGGAACGATAGCATTGTTTTGGAATAAACCATTTATAAATCGAGAAGATGATTTATTACATCAAAAAATTCAAAGCATATACCAAAAATATAGACCCTCAAATGATAAACTTCTTGAAAATGATTCAGCAAGATATAACAAAATATCAAAAACTATTCGATCATATGGGTTTAGAGACTTACAAGTAAAGTTATATCACCAAACAAGGGTATTTAATTCTTCAGGTTATATTTCGCTATTAAATACATATTCAGACCATAGAAGTATGACAGAATCTACAAAACAATTATTATACAATGAAATTGAAAATGCTATTTTAGAACATGGTGATGTTATAAATGTTTATGACACAATAGATTTATACTTGGCGAGGAAATAATATTTTTTCATGACCATTTTTTATGGATATTTGTTTACAGTTTTCAAATATGACGTTTGTATTAGTAATATGCTAAATGGCCAGATGCTCCAAGGGGTACGCTTCAATAGGTTAGAAATCTAAATAAAAAAATACGGAACGAAATATTAAAAACATATCAAAACTAATGAGCATACTACAATTGTAATAAATTACGTAACATCAGTTGAAAGAGGGGGAACATTTTGTATGATTAGAGAATTTAAAAAAGAAGATGCAATTGAGGTATCTTCCTTAATCGCCAGAACATTGAGAGAAACGAATATCAGAGATTATTCTGAGGAGTATATTGAAAATGACGTAAAAACTTTAACTCCAGAATATTTAATAGAACGTTCTAAATGGACACATAGTTATGTTGTATGCGATAAAGATAAAATAATCGGATTGTTCGATAGGATCATATTGGGGAAAAGAAGATGAAAGTAGTCTATTTAGAATATTTGTTTTGTCAGAGTATCAGGGACAAGGTATTGGAAGAAAAATAATTAAAGCATTAGAAAATGATGATTATTATATGAGAGCAAAAAGAATTGAAATTCCTGCTTCTATCACAGCATGTCAATTCTATCGAAAAACGGGATATGATTATAAAGGTGGCATTAATGCTATTGACGAGGAACAATTATATCGATTAGAAAAGTTTAGATAAGTATAAATTCTAACTGCAGTTGAGTTATTTCGCAGTTGTATTTACTACATGATTTAAGGAGTTAACATGAATAATCGTGATAATATTTATAATGAGTTGATAGAAATTACTAAAAAGTACAGTATTGATTTTGACAGTCAAGTTATTCATAAGGGACGTGGTATAGACTGCGGTGAACTTTGTGTTGAGTATAATGATGAAGAAGGATATATTCTTTTTGCATATGATAGGAATTTAAAAACTTACTATTACTCTACTAAAGACATTGAAGAATTTAAATATATTGTTTTTACGCATCTTTGTGAACATAACGGATTTAAATATGAATTATCATATAGAAGAAAACATAAATGTTTACCGCATGATGATAATAATTTAGATTCGGACACAAGAAAAATTGCTTTTGAATATACATTATATCAATTAAATAAAATCAATCCTTCATGGATGGAAAAAACTATTCCACATTATGAAGAACTGTTAAACAAATGGCGGACAAATAAAAATGTATTTTTTGATAGATGCAATATGATTTTTGATATTAAATAGTATACATTTTCCATATTATGCGTAACGATTGTAAAAATGGGTGAATTAAATATATAATAAAGGAGTTGCGAGTGATGGACTGGAATATTGATGGATTGTTGTATGTGCCAATTTATTTTTAATATAGTATTTGAAATTACTAAATTTATAGCAGTTTTACTATTTATAAAAGTATGTATAAATTATTTGAATAAGAATGAATGAAAACAAAAAATAATAGAACGACATATTCTTCAAATATTACACCGCATAAGTAATATTATGCGAAATGAAAAAATTTATATTTTAGGAGATGAAGTATTGTGAAAAAAATTAAAAATTCACTTATTATAATTAGTTTGTTATTAATAATATTAGTTTTAGTTTCTTGCCAAAATAGGATGATACAAGAGCCGGCTATTAAAATATCATATAATTCTAAAGAATTAAAGCCAATTTACTATGGAGATAGAAATAATAAAGATGAAGAGGATATTGAAGAGGCAATAAAAAATGTTATGGTTGGGAAAAGATTTATTGATTTGCCTACAATTGATTTTGGAGAAACAATTGAAATTGAAGCATTAAATTTTGAAACAAATGAATTTGAAATATATGACTATATTGTGGATGAAAATGGTAATATTGTTTCTGATTATAATATAGATCCATTTATAATAACTTCAGTAGATGACGGAAAAGCAGAATTCATATTAGAGGATAGTGAAGATTTAGAAAGCTATCGTGATTATTTGGTAGAAGGAAAATCTATACATTGTTTATTATTTAGAAGCAAGATAAATAATTCCTCTTTTGCATTCGCAATGCTTGCATTAAGTAATGGTAGATAATTTACAGCGGATTAAAATATGTATCATTCAAAGAGAAGAATTAAGATAGATGATTATGAAAAACTGAAAGCGGTTCTAACTATTAATCACATGTAGTAATTTTAATTTATGTTGAAAATTATGCGGAGGAAGAAAAGTAAATGAGTAATGATACAATAAATAAGAGTTGTTGTGAAAACACATATGCAGAATCCACTGTGGAGGATTTGTGTCCAGTTTGTGGGAAGAAAGGTATTATGGTTGAAAATTTTACAGTAAAGCATATTGTATATGATGATTTAAGGGAAAAAATTGGAGAAGATGATTACTTTTTATGTATGAGTGAGGAATGTGATATTACATATTACAATCCTAAAACAGAAGTTCAATTTAATAAGCAGCAGTTAAGTGTTCCTATATGGTTTAAGAAAGATGCACATCCCAAATATGCTTGTTATTGCAGTAAAGTTACAGAAGAACGAGTAATAAATGCAGTTTTAAAAGAAGGTGCATCTACTATGCAGGAGGTTTTAAACATAACAGGAGCAATGAAAAATGCAAATTGTAGAAAAAATAATCCATTAGGTAAGTGCTGCCACAAAGTAATACAAGTTGCAATCGATAAAGGTCTATCGATGAAATAATTATGAATTAGATATTTCAGCACTACATTAAAGTTTAATAAACTATACCAAGGAGGAATTGAAATGAGAATACCTATATATCAAATTGATGCGTTTACCAATGTACAGTTTAAAGGAAATCCTGCAGCCGTTTGTCCATTAAAAGAATGGATTAGTAATGATTTGATGCAGAAAATTGCAGCGGAAAACAACTTATCCGAGACAGCCTTTTTTGTAAAGGTTGAGAATGATTATGAGTTGAGATGGTTCACTCCAAAAGGAGAAATAGATCTTTGTGGTCATGCTACACTTGCGACTGCTTATGTTATATTTACATACATAGATAACAGTATTACAAATATAAAATTTCATACTATGAGTGGTATATTGGAAGTATCCAGGGAAGGCAATCTTATGTCTATGATTTTTCCTTCGAGAGAAGGAGAAAAATGTGCGACTCCTGAAGCACTTGTTAAAGGTTTGGGCAAGATGCCAATTGAAGTTTACAAATCAAGAGACTATATGGCAGTTTTTGAAAATGAACAGGATATACTAAATCTTGAACTTAATATGGACGAATTAAAAAAACTGGATGTATTAGGTGTGATTGCAACTGCAAAAGGTAATGAAGTGGATTTTGTATCGAGATTTTTCGCTCCAAATGCCGGAGTGGATGAAGATCCAGTTACTGGTTCTGCACATTGTACATTAGTCCCTTATTGGAAAAGGAAATTAAACAAAAATGAGTTTGTTGCATTACAGTTATCAGAAAGAGGCGGTAAACTCTACTGTTCTGATTTAGGTGATATGGTAAAAATGTCTGGTGAAGCGGCAGCATACTTAGAAGGGTTTATCAATGTATAATAGTTTTAATAACGTATATTATTTATGATAGATTAAACTGAAATAAATACATTGATTTTTAAAGGCAAACTTATAATAAGGAGATTGTAAAAATGCAGTATATAGTTTCATGTTATGATGGCACTGATGAAAAAGCAATAGATAGAAGATTAGCGGTAAGAGATGAACATTTATGTTGCTGATCCTGCTATGACCTATGATACATATACTTATGATGTAGAGGAGGTCAATAGATATTTTAAAAATAAAGTTCTAGATTCGAGTAGGCTTTTCTTTGCAATATGCCATAATGACAAGACAGTTGGAGAAATCCAAATAAAGCAAATAGACATGGAAAAATTAGGTGGCACTTTAAGTGTTCATTTAGTTAATGATTCATTTAAAGGAAAGGGATATGGAACAGAGGCTCAGCGACTATTAATTGATTATGCAATAAATAAATTAGGCCTTAAGACTATTTATGCAGATGCTATCCATAGAAATATTAGGAGCAAACACGTCTTGGAAAAGTTGGGATTCGAATATCTTTATTATGATGATGCTTTTACCTATTATAAATTTAGTGTTAAATAATGTCATTCGCTTTTTTCGAATTATTCGATTCAGTAATAAAAGGTGCAGTAAAAATTATTTATATAACATACAGATAAATAAGAATTTGTGAGGTGCTGCGATGAATAACCCTTGGGAAAATATTGACATAGAAGACTATGAAAATCATATGAGTTTAGACAGTGTGTTTCAACTTCAGACCATGAACCAAATGATGAAAGAACAATTTTATACCTATTCCATAAAATCCATTATGATTTTGGGTATAGCGGGTGGGAATGGATTAGAACATATAAATAAGCAGTCTTTTGATAAAGTTTATGGAGTCGATATAAATGAAAACTATTTGAATACGTGCAAAAAACGATACCAAGAATTACAAGATATACTTGAGACAATATGTGTAGATTTGAATCAAGATACGAAGCAATTGCCATGTGCAGACTTGATTGTAGCAAATCTCTTAGTTGAGTATATTGGATATGAATGCTTCCAAAAAGTGGTTAAGAAAGTAAACCCAAAGTATGTGTCTTGTATTATTCAAGTCAATACAAACGATTCATTTGTATCTGATTCTCCATATCTTCATGTATTTGACCGTTTAGATGAGGTTCTCCATCATGTTGAAGAAAATGGGATAGTTGATGCTATGTGTAAAATCAATTATAAAAAGGATAAGCAGCAAGAAAGCAAATTACCAAACGGAAAGAAACTTGTGAGAATAGATTTCACTCGTTAGATTCCAGTTTGTCGCAGATGTTATAAACGAACACTATTAAATTAGTTCCAAGAAAACAATACCAAAGGGATTTGGTTTTGGCTTAGTCTTGGCTACAAAATTATCTCTGAAACAGAATTCCAGTATGATACAACAATAGTTTTACATATGAGAAAATACATATAAACTTTATATTACTTGTTGCACAATATTAAAATAATATTTCATAGATATAGAAAATTATGAAGCGGAGGAAATTATTATGGATAACCACCAAAATTACCAGGTTTCTAAAGAACTTTATAAGAAAGAGTATTTATTAAAGGATGGTCAAAAACTTATTGTGCGAATTCCAGAACCAGGCGATGCAGAAAGTTTAATAAGTCAAATGCAAACTGTTGATAGTGAAACAAAATTCTTATCAAGAGAGCCTGATGAATTTAATCTAACAGTGGAACAAGAAAGAGAATTTATTAAGAATTGCACAAACGATGAAAATGTGCGTTTTCTAATTGGAGAATTAGACGGTAAAATCATAGCAAATTGTTCAGTTGGATTAATTCAAAATAAAAGAAGATATCTTCACAGAGCAGGAATGGGTATTGCAGTGTTAAAGGATTATTGGAACAAAGGAATTGGGATAATAATGATGCAGGAATGTATTAATTGGTGCAAAGAAAAGGGTGTTGAACAACTTGAACTGGAAGTTGTTACTGAAAATAATCGTGCTATTTCAATGTATAAGAGTTTAGGTTTTGAAATCTATGGTACAAAGAAACATGCATTGAAATATGATGATGGAACTTATGCTGATGAATATATTATGACTTTGTTCTTGAACAATATAAAGCCAATGTAAATATAGTCTTTGGTTAGTTTCACTTGTTGATTAATACTTTCAAAATCTAAATTATTCATGTGTAGTGTTTATTGAAAACAATGAACTTATTATAATAGGTTCGTAGTCTTCATATTATGCGTATGTAAAAATGGGCGAATTAAAATATATAATAAAGCAGTTTCGAGTGATGGACTGGAATAATGCTGGATTAATGTATGTGTCGATTATTTTTAATATAGTATTTGAAATTACTAAATTTATAGCAGTTTTACTATTTATAAAAGTATGTATAACTTATTTGAAAAAGAATGAATGAAAACAAAAAATAATAGAACGACATATTCTTCAAATTTACACCGCATAAGTGTTATATGCTGAATTAAACATCATTTATATAATATTCAGGAGGCCTAAAAATGAGTAAACCGCACGGTATAATTGTGTTTGGGGCAAACGGAAGTGGCAAGTCTACGCTTGGACATGAACTGGCGAGCATTTTGAACTTTAAGCATATAGACATAGAAGATTATCACTTTGAAAAATCAGAAGTTCCATACACTGTAGAACGCTCATATGAAGACTGTATGAATTTAATGCTTGCTGACATCAAAAAACATCGCTCGTTTGTCATTTCAGCGGTTACTGGAGATTTTGATAACACAATTCTGCAGTTGTATGAACTCGCTGTGTATATTTCAGCACCGATTGAACTGCGTATAAAACGCATAAAGCAACGCGAGTATGAGAAATACGGAGAACGCATCCACAAAGGTGGTGATATGTATGAGCAACATTTAAGGTTTATTGATTTCGTAGCCTCGCGTCCACTATCAAAAATCGAAAAATGGGGAGAAACTCTTGTGTGTCCAGTAATCCGTATTGACGGTACAGGAGATTATCGTATGAATGCAAAGAATATAGCAGAACGCTTTTATGATAAAAATGGTTTCATCAAAACAACAATGAGTATATGATTATGATACCTATTTACCAAATGAGCATAATTCGAAATAAGGTGAATTCGCTATTTTCAAAAATTATGTAGCCTAAGTAGAAAGAGGGGAGCATATTGTATGATTAGAGAATTTAAAGAAGAAGATGCAATTGAGGTAAATCAAATTTTAGTGCAGTTACATTTGTTTTTCGATGTGAAAATCTTGATAAAACATATCATGAATTGAAAGAAAGGGTGTAATTCTTGACCCACCAATTCTGCTGTTTGGGGTGGAAAAGAACTTAATGTTAAAGACCTTGATAGCATACCATAGGAGGTAATTGCGTGAATATTGCTCCAAAATTAGAAAACGGGAATGTTACATTACGTCAACCAATAGAAATTCGCAATTGTAAATATTGTTCATTAAAGGACAGCTATAAAATGGAGGAGTTAGATGAACAAAATATTAGTGTTTATTTTTGATGGAATGACAGATTATGAAATAACATTCATTACTCACCTATTGAGTGCAGATGCTGGTAAAAAAATAATTACAATCTCATATGAAGATAAAATAATAGAAGGTCGCTCTGGTTTTTTATATAAACCATCAAAATTAATAACAGATGTGATATATGAAGATGTAGAAGGTTTGATAATTCCAGGTGGATGGTATGGAAATACTAAACCTGAATTAATAGAATTAATAAATAATTTGAATTCAAAAGAGAAATTAATAAGTGCTATTTGTGGTGCTGGAACAGTATTTTTAGCAAAGGCGGGTATTTTGAAAGATGTTAAATATACTTCACCTATTGAAGAATGGACACAAAAACATATAGAAGTATTTGGAGAAAAAGATCCTTTTCCAAGAGAAAATTATGTTTACGAAAGAGTAGTAAGAGATGGAAATATTATAACTGCTCAGGGAATAGCATTTATCGACTTTTCAATAGAAATATGTGATTGGTTTAATTTGTTTGAGAATCAAGAAGAAAGAAATAATTTCGCTAAAAATATTAAGGGATTATAAAAAGGATATATTATAGATTCGCACTCTTCAAATTATGCGTATTAGTAGAATAATACGACATATGAATGATGTAAAATAACTTAATAAATAGATATTTGGCAATTTTAAAAAATAAGTTGAAATACATTTTAAAGCATTATATGATGAATTCAGGCATCGATGTACTCTATTTAAAAAGAAGGTAAGGTATGGATATTAATATTGAAATGATACCATCATGTAAAATTGCTTATATACGAAGAACAGGCCCTTATGGTTCAGAGAATGTGCAAATAATGGAACAATTAAAAAATTGGGCTAGAGAAAATAAATTATTTAATGAAAATTCAATTATATTAGGAATAGCCCAAGATAACCCTCAATTCACAGAACCTAAAGATTGTCGTTATGATACCTGTTTAGTTGTTTCGGATGAATTTAAAGTTGACAATAACTATATTAATTTTGGAACAACTACAGGTGGAAAATATTGCGTATTTAAAATAAGTCATACAGTAGAGGCTATGCAAAAGGCATGGATAGAGATATTTTCAGAGTTATCAAAAAGAAATTATAAATTTGATGATAGAAGACCTATTCTTGAACGCTATGCAATGCAGATGATAAATAAACATTATTGTGAAATTTGCGTACCAATATTATAAAAATTTGATTAACCGATGACAAAATTGAAGAATGGCTTGATTTCAATGAGTGAGTTGGTGAAGGATGATAGAAGTTTATTAGATTTTTGGGGGGAGAATATCAGTGAGGGATAGTTTTTGTCCCCCTAAAATAATATCTTATCAATAGTTTTATCAAAAAGCACATTTAAAGGATTTCCAATGAAGTCCAGGATGTGCTTTTTTATTTGGAACCCAAATTTTAAAACCTAAAGAGAAAGTGTAATAGAGTAAAGAATAATGCCATTGAAATTAGAATGAAAAGTGAAAACCATATTAAAAATATTGAAATTGTGGACAGATTAGCCGAAAAGCAATCTGATTGTGGACAAAATAGAAAAAAGAGTGTAATATTTAATTAGGACATGCACTGGGCGAGAGACTACATAGGGTATTTTCAAAGCAACCGGACAGCTTATGAAAAATCTTACCGGAGAAACATTAAATGCGGAACACTTTTACAATATTTGAACGACAAAAATAAAGATATATAAATTTTCTTATTAGTATTCAGACTACACGAAAATCGGCATATGTTTTTGCTGTTAGCATAAGGGGGAGAGTTGTATGCAGCAACATGTATTACAAGCGTATGATTATGCAAAAGAATGGCTCGGTCAAGGTAAAGTGGCAAGTTATATTCCACAGCTTGCCTGTGCAAATTCGAATAATCTGGCCATAGCTATTACAAATTTAAATGGAGAAGTGTACGAGGCAGGAGATAGTGAGGATAACTTTACAATTCAAAGTATTTCTAAAGTTATTTTACTTGCCACTGCATTGAATGAGGCAGGCTTTGATAAGGTGTTTGAAAAGGTGGGAATGGAACCTACTGGGGACCCATTTAATTCCATTTTAAGGCTTGAAAGTATGATGAAAAAACCTCTTAATCCGATGATAAATGCAGGGGCCATTGCAATCACTACCTGTATTACAGGTCAAAACAAGAAAGAAAGATTTGAAAAGATATTTTCCACTGCAAAATTATTGTTTGATGATGAAAATTTAACATATGATAAATATGTATTTCAATCTGAAAAGCAGACAGGCAACAAAAATCGTTCGCTTGCATATATGATGAAATCCAACGGAGTGTTTGATGGAGATGTGGAAGAACACCTGGATATCTATTTTAAAACTTGCTCAATTCTTGCAAATTGCAAACAGATAAGCTTTCTTGGTGCAGTTCTTGCAAATGGAGGGATATGCCCCAAAACAAAAAGACAGCTTTTGGCGCCGTTTATAGTCAAAGTTATATGTTCACTGATGACAACATGCGGAATGTATGATGCTTCCGGCGAGTATGCCATAAGAGTGGGAATACCGTCGAAAAGTGGAGTTGGAGGCGGCATAATGGCAGCAGCTATAGGCAAAATGGGTATAGGAACTTTTTCACCAGCTCTCGACAACAAGGGAAATAGTTTTTGCGGAATAAAAGCGATGGAATATTTATCTTCAAAGCTTGGGTTAAGTATATTCTAGGAGTCATATATAGACAAATAAAAACTTAGTTATTATATAATTCAAATCCCTTAATTCAAGGGATTTTATAATTTTTTGAGTTAAAAGTTATGTTGCGAAATTTTTTGAGAAAAAAGATAATTTTATATAAAACTTGTACTTAAGATAAATACTTATTAACATAATTTACGTTAGCATTATAGTTGTAATGTTGATTATTTTCACAAAGTCTATGAAAAATATAACTATAAATTATATATTCAGGCATTATTTTAGTTATAGTACAAAAATTAATCAGGAATTTATTGACAAAATTAACATTTTATATATATAGTAAAGTGTTTGTATAATAAGTGGGTAAAAATTATTTAGCATAAATATAAAGGGGGTTAAATGTTGGCTGTAATTTTCATGCTAACCAAATCAAAGAGATCACATTTGTTCTTATAATAAATACTATTTATTAATATCAAACAATTATACAATACAGGGGGTATTTTTATAAGAAATAATTTAGATAATGAATGTTGAAAAAGATTGTTTGAACAATAACAATGTAAAGTACCTCATGTAGCCAGGATTTTAATAATGGTTATTAAGAATAGTAAAAGATTGGAAATGTATTATTAATTCTTGGAATGAAAAAGGTACTCACTAATTTTAATTAGAGTATTTAGCTGAAGTACTTATAAAATATTCAGTGACATAAGAAAACTATTAATGACATTTAAAGTATAAGAGGAGGATTTAAGGTGAAAAAAATAAGGATCAGGGGATTAAAAGGAAAACTAATATTAAACTTTTCTATTTTAATTTTAGTATCATCAATAGCATTAGGGTATATTTCTATACAAAAATCTAGTGAGGTTGTAACTCAAGAAGCAGAAGAAGCACTAGGCTTATTGACTATAGATGCTTCTAAATTAACTGAAAGCAGAATTGAAACACAATTAAAAACTTTAGAAATAATATCAAAAATACACAATATAGATACAATGAATTGGGATTTACAACAACCTATTTTACAAGAACAATTAAAGAACACAAATTTTCTTGATATGGCAGTAGTGTTACCGGATGGGACTGCATATTACACAGATGGAACGGTCAGTGAGTTAGCAGACAGGGAGTATGTGAAAAAGGCATTAAATGGCGAAAGTAATGTTTCAGACTTATTGATCAGCAAGGTAACAAATGGTATTGTTTTAATGTATGCTGTACCTATTGAAAAAGATGGCATGGTCATCGGTGCATTAATTGGACGAAGAGATGGCAATGCACTTAGTGAGATTACTGATGACACAGGTTACGGTGAAAGTGGATATGGATATATTATAAATAATGACGGAACGGTTGTCGCACATCCTGATAGAGAAAAAGTAGTGAATCAATTTAATCCAATAGAAGACGCTAAAACTGATGATAGTCTAAAGTCTCTGGCAACTTTATTTGAAAAAGTTATATCAGAAAAAACTGGTACAAGTGTCTATTCATTTCAAGGAAATGATTTGTATGCAGGATATGCACCAATTGAAGGTACGAATTGGAATTTTATTATAACGGCTAATCAGGATGAAGTGTTGTCTTCAATTCCACAATTAGAAAGCATTATAATGAACTTTATGATCATTATTCTAATCATTAGTATTATTATTGCTTTTTTAATTGGAAGTTCAATCACTAACCCAATACTTAAAGCAGTTCAATTTTCTCAGAAAATCTCAGATCTTGACATAACACAAGATGTTCATGAAAAGTACTTAAAGAAAAAAGACGAGATCGGAGATTTAGCAAAGTCAATGCAGAAAATTATTGATAATCTTAGGGAGATTATTAATGAAGTCATCAACACCTCTGAACAGGTATTGGCTGCATCTGAAGAATTAACTGCTGCTTCTCAGCAATCAGCAACTGCAGCAGGACAAATTTCACAAACTGTAGAAGAAATTTCAATGGGTGCTGCAAATCAGGCACAAAATACTGAAGAGGGTTCATCTAAGGCATACTCATTGGGACAGATTATAGAAGAAGATCAAGTTTATATGAAAAATTTAAATGTTGGTTCAAATAAGGTAACGGAAGTTGTTACTGAGGGACTAAAGGAAATTGATAACTTATATAAAATTACTGAAGAAAGTAATGTAGCCACAAATGAAATCAAGGAAGTAATCTTGAAGACTAATGAAAGTTCAAATAAAATCGGACAAGCAAGCAACATAATTTCTAGTATTGCTCAACAAACAAATCTATTAGCCTTAAATGCTACTATTGAAGCAGCAAGGGCTGGAAATGCCGGAAGAGGTTTTGCAGTAGTTGCAGAAGAAATAAAAAACCTTGCACAACAATCGGCATTATCGACGAAAGAAATAGATGAAGTAGTTAATGAACTGCAGACTAATACACATAATGCTGTGAAAACAATGGAAAGGGTAACTGCTATTTCCAAAGAACAAACAAACAGCGTAATTAGCAGCAGGGATAAGTATCAACAAATAGAAGAGGCAATGACGGAAACTGTTGAGATTGTTAATCAACTTAATGTTGCTGGAAAAGAGATGGAAGGCATGAAAAATGAAATACTTACAACAATGGAAAATCTTTCAGCAATAGCAGAAGAAAATTCCGCTGCTACGCAAGAGGCAACAGCATCAATTGAAGAACAGGCTGCTTCAGCAGAAGAAATTGCTGGAGCTAGTGAAGGACTATCAGTTCTTGCCGAAAATCTCCAAAAAATCATTACAAGGTTTAAAATATAATGTTAAATTAACAAAGCATATAAGGGAAAATAAACATGATAAAAAAGAAAGAAAAATCATATGTACCAAATAGCGAAGTATTAATTATTGTTTTAATATATAGTATACTTGGATATAGCATGATATTATTAACAAATACAATTCTTAATATACTAGTTAAAGATTATGTAGTATTTAAACAAATACAAACTTATAAGAATTTAGTCTTCGTATTATTAAATACAATAATTGTCTATATAATTATAAAGGGTCAAAAACAAATAGTTAAAACTTCAGAATTACATTCGGAATTAGAATTATCCACTAATGAACTAATTAATTACGAATCGAAATATAAACATTTAGTACTTTATGATGAACTGACTGATTTACCTAATAAGACTATGTTTAATATTCGAATTAACAAGTTGATATGTAAGAGTATGGAAAAAGAAAGGTTTGCGATCTTATATATAGACATTGATAATTTCAAGTATATTAATGATACTTTGGGTCATGCAGAAGGTGATAAATTAATAAAAGGAATTAGCGAAAGTCTTCAAGACGAAATAAAAGAACCAAACTTTATAGTAAGGATGGGTGGAGATGAATTTGTAATCGTGTTTACTGAAGTATTGACAGATGAGTTTTTATTTAGAGACATAGAGGTAATAAAAGAAAAAATAAGTAAGGTATGGCCTATTGACAATCACGCATTTAATATTTCAATAAGTGGAGGTGTTGCAATATACCCTAACAATGGTAGTGATTTGGATACGTTGTTAAAAAATGCAGACATAGCCAGAAATGCTGCTAAAAAGGAAGGTAAAAATAAGGTTATATTCTATCAGGAAAATATCCATAATTCAATTTTAAGGAAATTGGATATCTCAAATAAAATTAAGCTGGGTTTAGATAATAATGAGTTTACTCTTTATTATCAACCACAGTACAACCTTAGTACCCGTGAATTAGTTGGAATGGAGGCATTAATCAGATGGCTGAATCCAATTGAGGGATTTATTCCACCATCAGAATTTATTCCAATCGCTGAAGAGTTTGGATTAATATATAATTTAGAACAGTGGATAATCTTGACTGCATTAAAGCAAAAAAAGCAATGGGAAGAGCAGGGATATAACGATTTAGAATTGTCAATAAACCTTTCAGGCAAAACTATAGCAAGTGAAAAATACTTTACAGAACTAGAATTTTTATTAACAACATATAAGGTTGATTATTCAAAAATAATTTTAGAAATTACGGAGACAGCATATATCTCGGATATTGACGTAGTGGTAAGAAAAATAGAAAGGTTGAGAAATAAGGGATTCAAAATTGCATTAGATGATTTTGGGACAGGATATTCCTCGCTAACTTATCTAAAAAAATTGCCAATAGATTATATAAAATTAGATAAAAGTTTTATTGATTTAATTCCACAAAACAATATTGATTCTTTAATTATTGAAAAAGTAATATCCATGGCCAGCGGGCTAAAATATGGAGTTATTGCTGAAGGAATAGAAACAAATGAGCAATTAGAATATCTTCAAAAATACAATTGTGATAGTGGTCAAGGATTTTTATTGAGTAAGCCGTTATCTATAGAAGATGTTAGTGAATTGATTAAACAACATATAATAGGGATAAAAGGAAATACAAAGGGGTGTGTTGTATAGCATTGCATATTTTCAAAATATTTGTAATATCTAAGGTACACTCCGAATGTTTTACTAAATTATGGTAGGGAAATAAATGGGCTACACTTTGGCTTAACTTAATGATAAGTTTCCGAAATTTGTTTATAAAAAGATACTCAGATATTTTCGAGTATCTTTTTTACATTGATGATTAAGCGAACAACAATATTTATTTATTACTAAGTTATAAATAATCAATAATAAGTAAATCAGGGAAAAGTTTAGTTGAAACATTTGCCAAATGGAGTATAATGGATAATTGAGGCTAAATATGGCTTATGAGTATTTCATCTTTGGAGGCTTGCATTTAATGGATTATAAGTTTTTCTCATTAATAATATTAATAATAAATGTATGTTTACTGTTTATTAATGTAGTTTTATTTAAGAGATATAAAAACAATAAGGAAACAGGAGCATTTTATAAATGGTTATTGGATTACAGTAAGGATAGTTTGTATTATTATCAGACATACCCTGATATAAAGTTTAAATATATTAGCCCATCAATAAGGGACATTATAGGAATAAAAGAAGAAGTCTTTATAAATGATTATAAAGAGGCCTTTAAGCTCGTCCATCCGGATGATTTTGAATCTGTATATAAAAAATCAATAGGGCATTTCGATTACAACAAGAAACAATTAGCGAGATGGATGAATGCAAATGGCGAATATGTATGGACTGAAGACTGGGCAACACCAATTTATGATAAATTAGGAAAATTGATAGGCGTAGTTGGCAGTTTGCGAAATATTACGGACAGAATCAAATTGGAAGAAGAAATAAACTACAGAAATAATCATGACAATATGACAGGATTGTATAATAGAGCTTACTTTGAAGAATTATTTGATAAATTGGACAAACATACAAGTTGTAAGGTTGGAATAATAGTTTGCGATTTAAATGGGTTAAAAATGATAAATGATAATTATGGCCATAAAATTGGTGATTTACTAATTAAAGAAACTGGAAAACTTCTTAATAAATATTCGTCAGAAAATATTATTATATCGCGTATCGGAGGAGATGAATTTTCAATGGTTTTGACAGATGTCAATGAATCCGATGTTTTAAATTTAGTAAATAATATAAAAAATGATATTATTGAACACAATGAAGAATGTAAAGAAATAGAGATAAATATGTCCATAGGATATTCTACATCTCCATACTCCATTGGTTTCATGAATGACATATTTGTGGTAGCAGATCAAAATATGTATCGATCAAAAAGAAAAGTTAAGATGAATGATTATGAAAAATTAAAGTTAATTCTTAATTATTGATTTACTATAAATATTTTTATAATTCTATTACAATATGTTATGTCGATATAAATAATCTAAAATATGTGAATGGTACTTATGATGGGTGTAAATATAATGGGGGATGAATATGGATGTTACAGGTATCATACGAAATGTAAATACCTGTTTTTTATTGCTTTTCATTAATTTTCGAAATTCCATTTTGAGATAAGTTTATTAATATGAGATCAAGGGAAAGTTTAGTTGAAACGTTTTCTCAACAGGGTTATAATGGTTATAAAGGTATTAATATAATTGAGTTGTTAGAGAGGGGATAATAATGAGAATTTGTCGTCAGTGTCAATGTGAAATGCTTGAGGGGTTTGATGTAAAAGTCGAAGGGGCAGGGTATGGAATTAAAATCTCTAAGGGTACTGGTATCTTTGCAAATAGGATAGAAAAGCCTAAAGTTGCAATCTGTCCGAAGTGTGGTGAAATCTCTTTGTATGTGGAGAGTTTAGATAAAATTTCAGAAGATAAATTTTAACTATTAGTGGTAAAATATAAGTTCATATTTAAAAAGATTAGAGAATGTACCTTTACATATATAGAGTAAAACAATTAATTCAAACCAAGTTGTATGAAAATAATTATGTAAATGTAGTCAGTAATATTCCAATTATACTCAATAGTATTATTATGTGTCATAAGAATTATTTTTAAAATTAGATAATTTAGAATTTAATGGAGAGATGAATGAAAATTGCTATTATAGGTTACAGTGGTTCGGGGAAATCAACTTTGGCAAAAAAATTAAGTCAAAAATATAATTGCCCGATTTTATATTTGGATACCGTAAATTTTGAACCAAACTGGGTTGAACGAGACCGTGAAGTTGCCAAAAGTATGGTAGCAGCATTTATGGAAAATGAGTCATGGGTTATTGACGGAAATTACATAGAATTTTATCAGGAGAGAAGGCTTGAAGAAGCCGATAAAATTGTCTTTATGGATTTTTCTATATTTACATGTTTTTTGCAAGCATACAGGAGAAAGATAAAGGCAAAAAACACCACTCGAGAAAGCATGGCGGATGGCTGCATTGAAAAATTTGATTTAGAATTTGCCAGATGGATCGTAAGAGATGGTAGGACACAAAAATACAAGGATAGATATCGAAAGATCTGCGAAAAATACAGGGATAAGATTCTCGTATGTAAAAACAGGAAAGATGTTGAAAATTTACAAATTTAGCGATGTAACAATAAAATATTGTGTAACAGTAGAAAATTGATACAGATCCAGTGATGTTAATTATCTTCTATTAATTAGGAAGGATAGGTATGAAAAAAGCAAGAAGGTATTATGAAGCCTATGACGATAGATACAAACAAGTGCATAAAGAGTCTCTTACATGGTTTTCTGATAACAATTCTAAAATCGTAATTGATACTATTAATCACTATTTCAACAATAGTAAAATTAATATACTTGAAATTGGGTGTGGTGAAGGTAGGGATGCTAATTTCTTGCTAAAAGAAGGATTTAATGTGTTAGCAACTGATATTTCATCGACAGCAATAAATTATTGTAAAAAAACCTATCATAAAAAGGCAGAATGTTTTCAAGTATTGAATTGTTTAACCGATAGACTTCAAATGAAATTTGATTTTATATATGCTGTTGCAGTTATTCATATGTTAGTTAAAGATGATGATAGACAGTCCTTTTACGAGTTTATTTATAATCAACTATGTGAATCGGGAATTGCCTTAATATGCTCTATTGGAAATGGAACGGAAGAAAGAAAAACTGATATATCTCAGTCTTTTGAATTACAAAAAAGAACACATGAATCTACAGGCAAAGAATTATTAATTGCAGGGACATCATGCAGAGTAGTAAGTTTTGATACTTTATTAAATGAGATTAAAGATAATAATTTTACTTTGCTTAACAGTGGCATTACATCAATAGAACCAGACTTTCCTACAATAATGTATACTATTATAAAAAAGTAAATTTGCTATTTAAATGTAAATTATGTAACAAATCTTTTATTGTACTCGTCTAATATATTAATTATTATTTTTTCCCGCAATTAATTGGTAATAAATTTGGTTTACTAGTAAGATTAAATAGAAATAAAGAAGAATGCAGCAATTTGTTAATTAATAAATTTAGGGAGAACTTTAAACTGGTTAGAGAGAGGAGTACCTGCAAAGAAAGACTGAGAATAGTACAAAAGTAGGTATAGCTTTTTTACAAGTGAAGAAGAAGTAAAATATTGCGATGACTAGTAAACAAAATTCCAATTTGTAGAGCAGTTTTGAACCAAGGATTATTCATATACCATGAAGGAGAACAATACATGAATAGAATTGAAAAAGTTCGAGAATATGTAGATACTGTACTGTTGCATATGTCAGATACTACCGAACGCAGATGCGGCTATTTACATTTGTATGGCGTTTCACAGGCATGTACACTGATTGCCTCAAAGAGAAGAGAAAACACTGAATTGGCGACAATAGCTGGTACGCTTCATGATATTTACTCGTATTCAACTATGGATACAAAAGATCATGCACATAAAGGAGCTGCTATGGCAAGGGAGATATTATCCTCGCTGCAAATTTTTACTGATGATGAGATTGTTACGATTTGCAATGCAATATATAACCATAGTAGTAAGGGCAGTAAACATTCATCTTTTGATGAGGTGTTAGTTGATGCAGATGTTTTGCAGCATTGCTTATACAACCCTCTATTTAATGTTGCCGAACATGAAAAACAAAGGTATGAAGCTCTCAAATCAGAGTTCGGTTTAATGTAGGGTATAAGTATAATGCATAGCGTTCAAATTCCAGTCTGCAGACTCAGACAAATAGGAATTTGTCGATACACTGGTTTTAAAAAGAAGTGAGAAGTTTGGAGGAAATTTTAGTAGAAATATGCAGTATAAGCATATTGATGATAGTATAATTTTAATGCGTAGCTAAGTGATAGATAAGGAGATAGCGTAATATGTCTTTTGCGGATTTTTCAAGTTATAGATTTGGGTTTAATAGACTGGATTCAAAATTAAAGATTTCAGATGATCAAAAGAAATATTATAATAAGTGGATGAAGAAATATGCTGAAATTTTTAAAAGTGAAGAGAAGAGTTTAATTGCGATTGAATGGGATTTACGATGTAGAAAGGCTCTACGTGAGATTTTTTCATCTGCAACTTTTTTTATTGAAGCAAAGAAAAATTTGGAGATGAAATGTTTTTCTTCATATTATTTTTGCTTGTATTATTCTTTATTTCATGCTATATATTCAAGTATATTTTTAGATGTCGAATCTGATATTAACAAGTTATTGAGTATTACACATAGAAATATTATAAATGTATTTATAAGTGCGTTTGGTAATTCAAAAAACGATATAATGACAAGAGATATCGATGCTTTATTTATTAACTTCAAATATAAACGAGAGTATTATTCATATGTTACTCCATTTAATAATCTTTTTAATTATGAAGAAGATTTAGAAAAACTCAGACTTACATTATTGGAATGTTTTCAGCTTACAAGTTTTCATTCTGTAATGATTGAAAAAAGTTATCATAAGAATATAGGCAAAGTTACTAAATTTACTAACATAGATGAAGTATATGAATTTGACGAATTATTCCATAGATTATTTTCAAAAAAAGACGAAATTGGGAAAAATAAATTAGATTCTTCGTGTGAGTTTTTGCGGAGAGAATTGCTACAATTTGGATTTATTCCACAATATATTGCATTGGACCTAGACCATCAATTTGATGAGTTTCATACTTATGATAAATTTTATGACGGCGATAGTAATAAAGATGCTTTGAAGGTGTTGGATATTTGGTCGTTTGTTGCAGAAGCACTAATGTAAGCTCCATTTTAGATAATCGAACGGGAGCTTTTGATTCTAAGACAAAATTCCAATTTGTAGAGGAGGTGTGGTTATGGGAGCAAGAACTATTATGATTTTTCCTGAATTTGATAATATTGATGTTATCAATGATATCCGTAAAAAATATGATCCATTGGCAAATTTAGTGCTGCCACACATTACTTTGGTCTTTCCTTTTGATAGCGAGTTGACTAATGAGGAACTTAAATTGCATTTAATTGGGTCATTGGGTGACATAAATCCATTTAAGATTGAACTAGAAGGATTCAGTAAGCATAAAAACAAATATGGGAATTATTTATTTTTAAATGTAGTAGAAGGTATGGATGTAATTAAAAATATTCATGATAGGCTGTATAAAGATAAACTAAAGCAATTTGATGCAGGTTTAGATTATGTTCCACATATGACAGTTGGAAAAGTATCTTCTATGGAGTTGCTTGATAAAGCATATGATGATGTAAATAAATATAATGATAAATTTAGTACTGTAATTAACAAGATATCTGTTGAAATGATCGGTGAGCATGAGGAATCAATTATCATAATAGAACATGAACTAAATTGACGAATTCTAATTTGCATAGTTGATTAAATGGGTTGCATTAAGATTAGACGGACTACTTTCTTTTAACTATTAATAAATTATGGGGTTGAATATGAATAATAAAGAAATATTGAGAATTGCTATGGAGCAATCGGCTATAGATTTTAATTGCTCCATACAAGATTTTATAAATAGGGGAAATACAGTTGTAATATCAAAATTAAATGAAGAAGCAAAAAAGTGCTATAAAAAACCACATTTTTGCAGTCTTGCATATTACGGTGGAGGATTAGTTGCGTCAGTAGACGAACGAATTAGTGAGTTCATTAGTGAATTTATTTCTAGACATCCAGGTTACACTTGTTTTGATACACCACAATTAATTTTACTTAACAAAGAACTTGAAAAACATGGTAAATGTGTATGTCATATTGCAGAATTCTTCTTGCCAGATATAGAAAAGCAAGTAGAAATTAATAATAATTTTGATGTAAAAGTTTTATCAGAAGATGAGGTTCCTTTTTTATACAAAGATACCCGATTCCATATGGCATTGGGATATGGCAATGACAGAAGTAAGAAGGATGTTTTGGCTGCTGTCGGATATATTGATGGAAAAATTGTTGGTGTTGCTGGAGCAAGCAATTATAGTAATACAATGTATAATGTAGGAATTGATGTATTACCTGAGTATAGAAGATTGGGTGTAGCGACAACACTTACGAAGATATTAACTGATGAAATCATAGACCGTGAAAAGGTACCGTTTTATTGTACGGCATGGTCAAATATTCCCTCAAAAAATAATGCTATTAAGAGTGGTTATAGAACTGCATGGGTCGAAATGGCTGCTATCGATATTAATGATGCAATGAAAATTATTGGAGAAACTATACAATCTTAACTAATTGAATTAGTAACTACTATAAAATGTAAAATTGTGTAACAAATCCTTTGTTTTTCTCGTCTAATATATTATAGGAAGATTCATATAATGTCGAAGTAGTAGAATAACACAAATAAAAGAACGTTTGAATAGCAGAAAGGTGTTATGAAATGGAAGTCATATCTATAAAGAAGTCCCCTGAATATAAATATAAAGCAATAAAATATTTTCAAAGCAAATGGGCATCTACAAATAGCATGAAAGTCTACGATGACTGTATTACAAACTGCATTACTACTTCCAGCCCATTGCCACAATGGTATCTGTTGCTGAATAGAGATGAGATAATTGGTTGTGCTGGTCTAATAACAAATGATTTCATTAGCCGTATGGATTTATATCCTTGGGTATGTGCTTTATACATTGAGAAAGAATACAGAGGAAATGCCTATGGTTCGCTTTTGTTAGAACAGGCTAAAATAGATGCGAGAATAGGGAACTTTTCTTACTTATACCTCTGCACAGACCATGTCGGATATTATGAAAAGTATGGATTTAAATATATTGGTACAGGCTATCATCCATGGGGAGAGAGTTCTCGTATATATTCTGTGGAGGTATAGCATGTTGCATATTCTTCAAATATTTTAATCAGTAGAATATTGTGAAGTAAATTGTTTGGAACTTTCATTAAATATAATATGGAGAATTGCTTATGGAATCAATAAAAATTGCAGATATTACCTGTTATATAGTTTAATCAGTTATCATTTGAAATTATAATGAATATGTGATGTAAAATAGGAGGGAATATGAATAAGGCTTTTTTGTCGATCGTTTTAATATGTTTAAGTATTTATTTAATTATAAGCCGTTCTAATGAAATGTATACTGCTACGGATATGGAAAATGGTAGTATAAATCACTCCGACCTATCCAAGTTAACATAGCATATAAAAACAAGCAAAATAATGATATTCTGGTTGCTAATAGCGATGGTACTTTTGTCTTGTATAAAAGTAATAAAAATTATGTAAAAGTAATTGGCGGGAATTGGAGTAATAATGCCTTTATAATTGATTTTGAGTATGCAGAATGTCCTGATCCCAAATATACATTTATTAGGAAAGGAACTGAACATGCACTAAACAGTTTTACCTTTAATAATGACGAATGGGTGAAAGACGAGAAACTTTCAACTAAAGAAATATATGAAGAAAAAATCAATATAGGTAAAACAATTAATCATAGAGGGGAATATACCATAGTAGATTATGGTCTTAGTGATGAGGAAATACTGACAAACAGTGTTCTCCAGTTTGGTGGGCCCACATTAGGAGCCACTTATTCAAAGATACTCATATTTTTTGAAGACAACAGTTTCAAGTATTATGGTTCTGGTTATGGCTATGATACAAAAGAAGATGCCGAAGAATATAATAATAGAATTAATTATCTAAGTGGAAATTGGAAAATAGAGAACAACCAAATTCTTTTTGAAATTAATGAAAGTGAAATAAAATGTGGGGGACATGCGGAATATGATGTAATATCTGGTTTCATTTTAGTAGATTATGAATTAACTAATGAACTTAATGGAACAAATTCTACAGTTAATTTTGAAGTTCATATTGATGAGATCGACCCAAGATATAAATCTTATATAGAAATAAATGAAGACAAGTACTACTTTATGAGCGGATATAAGTATTATAATAATAAAGATCATATTGATATATTTATTAAAAATATAAATTATTAATATAGTGGTACAAAATAAAAACCGACTAATAAGAATTTATCGGGCAGCTTATCAAAGGAGTGTATGATGAAAAAAATAGCTATCTTCACGTTATTATGTATTTTGATATTTGTTTTGGCTGGCTGTGATTTAGAGGACGATAAAGGCACAGGTGAAATAAGAGACGTTAAGTCATATATGAATTCCAAAACAAAAGATAGAGTTACTGACATCGAATTGATAAATATAGAAATAATCCCCCAACGAATCGAAACACATGAATTTATTTTAGATGGGACCACTTTTTATGATGGCAAAGATGAGACAATACCAGAACATAACGTAAAAACATTCAGGGCATTTTCAAAAAAATTAGATTCCTATGTCTTCTTGACGTTTAACGAGTATTCCAAAGAGTATAATATGGTACAAAATTATGATGTTTTAGAAGAAAAACAGGGTGCGCTTGAGCTGACAAACTTACTGCAAGATATTATGGAAGCAAATCAGATACCGATAAAAGCCTTAAATTACAGTAAGTTTTATCAGGAAACAACAGATTTGAATGATATATATAAGCTGTCCGGCGACTACGATATTTCAAATTATTGTCCTTCCTGTCCGTTATGGATAATAATAACCGTCGATTCTTCCTCCAATGACATCAGAAGTGTTAAGGATATGATACAAGAGACGATTAACATCACCGAAGAATATATTTCGTTAGAAATAAAAACAAGCGATAATAGAACAATTGCATTTTTTAAGGATGGTCAGCCGCTTATTGATGAAAATGGAGCGGGCGGGTTAAAAACTGATTTTTAGGAGCACTCCCTCGTCGCGTGGTATGATTTAAATTCTTTAGCTAATTTATAGGAGGTTTACAAATGGAAAAAATGATTAAGATTAGGATTGAAGAAGAAACAGATTATAAGAAAGTAGAAGAAATCACAAGGAATGCTTTTTGGAATTTATATATTCCGGGGTGCATTGAACACTACTTAGTTCATGTTATGCGATCCCACAAGGATTTTCTGCCTGAGTTGGATCTGGTGATTGAAGCAGATAATCAGATTATCGGGAATATCATGTATACAAAGGCAAAACTGGTTGATGAGTCTGGGGAAGAAAAAGAAATTCTCACCTTCGGTCCGGTTTGCATTATGCATGAATACCAAAGAATGGGCTACGGTAAAATGCTTATGGAGCATTCTTTTGAAAAAGCGGCTGAACTTGGATATGACGTGATTGTAATATACGGAAACCCATATAATTATGTAAGCCGTGGATTTAAAAGCTGTAAAAAGTACAATATATGTCATGAGAATGGAACATGCCCATCAGCAATGATGGTAAAAGAACTGAAGCAGGGTGTGTTGGACGGAAGAAAATGGTTTTATTATGAAAGCCCTGTGATGAATATAAACGAACAAGAAGCCGAGTGTTTTGATGAAAGTCTGGAAAAAATGGAGAAGAAATTCGAACCTAGTCAGGAAGAATTTTATATTTACAGCCATTCTATTATACAGTGAGTTTCATTTAGTGGTATGATAATAAGTTACAACTCACAAAATTATACAGAGTTTTTGGCATGAAAATTGATCATTTATAATTTTATATTATTGCGTATTTCACATATTGCGTCGCATAAGTAATTAAATGCGATATGCGATATTTGTTAAAAACCAATAAATAGGAATTTGTCGGGTAGTTTTGAACTGTGGGAATTTATAAATTGTGTGGCAGGAGGAGATAAAAAAATGTTAAAAGCGACACCGAATTTTCATTTTAGATGTCAATGCAAGCAAGCTATTGAACTATACAGACAAGCTTTTGGAGCGGAAGTAAAAGAATTGCTTTTTAATTCTGATGCAAACCCGCAGGATTATCAGGTAAAGGATGAAAGTCATAAAGAATTAGTATATCATGCGGAAATTTATATCGGAAATCAACGGATGTTCCTTTCTGATTTGTTAGATGATACGATTCCCGCTGGGAATACATTGTCCCTAGTAGTCACATTTGAGATGGCAGCGGACGTTAAGAAAGCCTATGAAATAATTAAAGATGGTGCTACCTTGATTACTCCTATGACAAATACGACATACAGCTCCTGCTTTGTTTCCCTGATTGATAAATTTGGCATGCGGTGGGAATTGATGACTGAGCAAACCGAGAGATGAATCATTGCTAGGATTTAAGGATTTTAGATTTGGTGCCGGAATAGGTGTATAGTACGTAATATGTGTATTTATGGAGGTCAATTATGGCAAAGTATGAAAAGAAATTAATAGGTAATTTTCAGGAAATAATAAACAAACTTGAAAATGAAATTATGAATAGTGGTTTTTCAATGAATTTAGTTGATGAAAGCAACTACAGTTCAGGAGATTCATATATAGCAGTTCGTGTATATGATAAATATTTCATGCGAAACTCAAGCAGGGCTAGTTTAAGTTTAACAGTAGTTGGTCATGGCAATGATATTTTTATTTCAGCTATTGGAGCAGGCGGTGGACAAGGAGTAATTTTTAACTTCAGTTTGGGAGCTGAAGATGAATTGGTAGACATCGTTAGATATTGCATAGATGAATTAGAATAAATATATGAAATAATTTATGTAGATAAATGTTATAAAAATAAATGATATAGAAATTTCTATTGTTAAAAGTAACAACTTATTGGGGGTATAATGTGAAGAGGATTAATTTGATATCATAAAAGAATGATCGGAATTTAATTAAAGCTGTGAAATTAAGAGAGCTAAAAGTACCTAACTACATAGCTGCAGAAAAAAATGGAACTAAACCATGTAAAACTATTGAGAGGATTTTTATGAACATTTTGGTTATAGGCGGGACAAAATACTTCGGGATTTATCTTATTAAAGAGTTGTTGGAACAGGGACATAATGTAACCATTGCAACGAGAGGCATTGCAAAAGATAATTATGGGGATAAGGTTTCGAGAATTATCTTTAACAGGACGGATGCTGCCAGTGTGAAGGAATCATTATCAGGCAAGTTTTTTGATATTGTATATGATAAACTAGCCTATTGCTCAAATGATGTAAAATATTTATTGGATGTTATAAAATGCAATAAATATATATTGATGTCCAGCACAGCAGTTTATGAAAAGCATTGGGACACAAAGGAAGATGACTTTGACCCCAAGAATAAAGAACTAATTTGGTGTTCAAGAATAGATTTCCCATATGATGAAGCCAAACGACAGGCTGAGCATGCATTATGGCAGAAATATAATGATATAAATGCAATTGCAGTAAGATATCCCTTTGTTATTGGACAAGACGATTATACGAAAAGGTTATATTTTTATGTAGAACATGTTATAAAAGGAATGCCAATGTATATTGATAATATTGATTGTCAGATGGGATTTATCCGATCAGATGAGGCGGGTTTATTTATGGCATTTCTTGCTGACAAGGATTTTTCAGGTCCTATTAATGGAAGTTCGTATGAAACTATTTCTATAAGAGAAATATTGAAGTATGTTACAGAAAGAACAGGAAAAGAGGCTGTCTTACCGGAAGATGGAGAAAAAGCACCATATAATTGTGAATCTGAATACAGTATTAATACAAAAAGGGCTGAAAAATTAGGATTTAAGTTCAGTAATCTAAAAGATTGGATATATGAGTTGATAGACTATTATATAGAATCAGTCACCGCCAGATAATCCTTAAGATATATTTATATTTTATTTTATGTATGAGGTGTAGTGATGAAGAAAATATTAATGATGCTCATAGTATTTGTCTATTTTGTACCGATATCTCTTTTTATTTCGTTTTATTTAATTTCAACGCAAAATTTGCAGGGTTCTTCGACACTTGCTGCTCTATCAATGCCATTCGTATTCATGCTTGTGGTCTGTGGGATAGTAATCATAAATATTGTAGGGGCAATGCGTTCTGTTGTGCAACAACAGTGCCTTTCGTTTAGAACTGTTATGGTCTTTAAATTATGGCTTATCCCATTCTATATTGTTAATTTTGCATGTTGGGTGCTTGCTTCAGCCGTATTCCATATTGCCATAATAGTTTGGCCAATAATTCCTTTTATTATTGCATACACTTATTTCTCAATGCTTGGAACGTCTGCACACATCATAGCCAAACTGACTGTTTTGCGCAGAAGCAAGAAGATTACCGCAAAACAATTTGCTATTCATTGCATATTTCAGATTGTTTTTGCAGTTGATGTAATTGACAGCATCTATTTAGCGAAAAAACAAAAAAAATTTGAACCAACATTAGAGCTGCAGTGACATTTAAGAATAGGAAAATTATACAGATTAAAATTTTGCTTATTTGATTGTACCGTTGAAAGGAGATTAATAATGTGAAAGCAAAGGCTCGTTTCATATCCATAGTATTTTTGGTATTAGTGCTATATTTATATATTAGTGGCTATAAATTTACACCAAGGCAAGCAGCCAATGCACATTATTTTTTAGAAAGAGACTCTCAAGTAATTAGTGAAGTTGATGTGTTTTATAATTTTTATATTATGTTAATTTGCATGACTTATAAATTACGTCGCATCAGTAAAATTATATGAATTTGCATAAAAAGAGTGAGGAGGGTTTTATGAAATTTGATAGAAAACTTTTCAATTGGTCAGCATGGATAGTTGTAGTTTTAACTTACATAGTACCATATCAAATAGATGGCTTAGCTATGAAATGTGGATTTCCATTACGATTTTGGAAAATTTATATTAACAATACATCAAGTTCTTCATTATTGAATTCTAGCAGCCTTAATTTGATTGAACTTTTAATTAATATATTAATAGCTTATTTAATAATTTCGTTTATTTACAAGTTATATATTAAACAAAAGAACAAATAGATAAAAAAATACAAATGATACATTAATTAATAAAAAAATAGTCTAAAATCTGAATTCAAGAAATCGGGGGTATTATGGATAAATTCGTTTTAATTAAGCCGAATTTTAATTATGAAGGTGATATTGAAGCCTTTCGTAAAGAAATGCTAGAGGCTGACAGCTCTATGGATGGGACAGGTCCATTGAGGCGTATGGAAAATATTGAGGAATGGCTGGAATTTAATAAAAAATGTGAAAATGAAGAAAGTGCACCTGAAAATTGGGTTCCATGTGAACAATTCATTTATGTTCGTGAAGCAGGCAATAAAATAGTTGGTATGATTCAATTTAGACATTATTTCAACGAATTTCTTGAAAAATATGGTGGTCATATCGGATATTCGGTACGCCCTAATGAAAGAAGAAAAGGCTACGCTAAGCATATGCTGGCTGAATGTCTTGAAGTTTGTAAAGCATATGGGCTTAAGGATGTTCTAATAACGTGCATTCAAGGAAACGAAGGTAGCAAACGTACCATCCTGGCTAACAATGGCGAATATGAAAGTACAATTTATTGTGAGCCTGATAATGTATATCTCGAAAGATACTGGATACATTTGTAAATTTCTATTTGTAAATAATTGACTATTGAGTTTATTGCTTATAAAAGGAGGGATTATGAATAAAAAACTAATCGGTATCACATTGTTGCTATGTTTATCTACCGTTTTTTTGCTTACAGAAGTTTCAACTTGAATAATCAACTTGAACGATCAAACGATATTATAGATTCAATAACATGGAGTGAATTAATAAATCTAAACAATTCACTCCATAGAATATCAGACGAACTTATGGATTATGATTATAACTTGGATGAGAAAGAATTGTATTTTACTTTAATTGGCAAAGAAAGTAGCCGCTTAAATGAAATAGGTATGAATTTCGGAAATTGCTTAGCTCAGATAATCTTATTTATGAAGAATACATCTGGAAGATATCGGTATTCATTAATGACATAACAAGTGGCAGATTGATAGATGAAGAAAAAATTCATCAAGTAGCCATTGTAATTGATAAACAACAAAAGGATTTGCAAAATATGTTTTTTTCAGACAATGCAATTGGTGTTTCAGGAGTTAATAATGCAGAAAATATTGAACAAATTAAAGACATATTAAATATTATTATTGATGAAATTAATGAAGTATCAGAATAATTTGTAATAATTTAGGAATATACGTAGGAGGAAAATACAATGAATGCTTCAGTAAAGCCAAATATTACATTAGATGAACTTGATAAGATTGATATTAGAGTAGGAACAATAATATCAGTTGAGGACATTAAAAGTTCGAATAAATTAGTTAAACTTTCAGTCGACTTTGGTGATTTTATGAGGACCATATTAGTTGGAATGAAAGGTGAAAGAGAAAATCCAAAAGAAATAGAAGGACAGCAGGCTTTATTTGTTGTTAACCTGGCCCCTAAGAAAATGGCTGGAGAACTTTCTGAAGGAATGTTATTTGACATTGGATATGCAGATGGTATTGTCCCTGTATTGGCTCAACCCGAAAAAACAGTGCCTAATGGCACAAGGGTTGGATAATATTTCAATTTAAGTGTAAAATTGTGTAACAAATCCTTTGGTTATCTCGTCTAATATAAAAGTTATTAATATTTTTTGCGCAATAGGTTGGTAATTAATTTGGGTGCTAACATTAACAATTCTATAAAACAAAGAAAAGCTTTAATAAGGTGAAATAATATGTTAATAAAACCAAGACACTTATGTTATGGTGATACCATTGCAACTGTAAGCCCTTCTAATGGTTGGGCGGGGGATTATAATATTAATTGGAAGTATCACCTTGGAGTTAATAGACTAAAGGATTTATTCGGATTGAATGTTGTTTCTGCGCCAAACTCACTAAGAGGAAGCGAGTATTTAGCAAAAAATCCACAGGCACGTGCTGAAGATTTAATTTGGGCATTTAAAAATCCTAAAGTAAAAGCAATCATATCAAATATTGGTGGTAATGATAGTATCAAAATTCTGCCTTTCATAAATCAAAATGTAATAAAAAATAATCCTAAAATTTTCATTGGATATTCAGATGTTCTAAACGTACATATTTTATGTTATAAATTAGGGTTGTCTACTTTTTATGGCGATAATTTATTAACCAATATTGCTGAAACACCTGAAATTCACACATACAGTAAGAGATGGTTTCAAAAAGTATTATTTGACCCTTCTCCAATTGGATTGATAGAACCTTCAGAAAATTGGACTTATGAAAAAGTTGACTATTCAAACAGATTATCAAAAAGAAAATATTATATAAATAATGGATATTCAATAATTCAGGGACAAGGAAAGTCTTGTGGCCGTTTAATAGGCGGGCATACAGGAATAATGGAGTTAGTTGGAACATCAATTGAACTCATTAAAGATGACTTCAAAGATACAATTTTATTTATTGAGGATATACCTGAATTTTTTTCTCCTGAAAAACTTCAAGCATTTATAGACTGGTTAGGAAAGATTGGAGCATTACAATTATTAAAAGGTATTGTTATTGGTAAATTAAATGAGAACATAGGTATCGATGAGCATAAAACAAAAATGTTAAATATAATAAATAACAAATATTCGATAACTTCTTTACCTATATTATATGGCCTGAATTTTGGCCATAGTTCGCCTACATGTATTTTACCATATGGTGTAATGTCTGAAATAAATTGTGAGAATAATAGTTTTTCAATTCTTGAATCAGGAGTAATTTAATTAAATGCATGCATTTATAAAGAGAAGGTTGACAGATATTTTCAAAATGTTAAAAGCAAATAAATAGGAATTTGAATTATTAAAGGGAGAATTTGCGATGAAATCATTTTTAAGAACTTTTGTTATATGTATCATTTTAAGTTATGTTTTCTTACTAATTATTGGAGGACTGATTTCGGAAAACGGTTTGGCATTGCTTGTTTTTGTAGCATTTGTAATTACAGTCATTATTACAATATTTACAAATCAAGAATCTAAAATTGAGGATTTAGAAAAAAGACTAACAAAACTTGAAGAACAAAACAAAGAAAATGAATAGTACAAATTCCAATTTATATAGTAGTCAGCATAATTTTTCAGTTGTTATGTCGTAATGTTTGGTTATAACGTCGCAATAGTAGTATTATGTTAAATAAAATTGTATCTGAAGGAGGATGAAAAAGTGATTATTTGGTTAAACGGTGCATTTGGTTCTGGAAAAACGACATGTGCTTTCGAATTAAATAGAAGACTTCCCAATTCTTTTGTCTATGATCCTGAAAATATCGGATATTTTATTCGCAATAATACACCAAAAAAGATTCAAAAGACTGATTTTCAAGATCATGGACAATGGCGATCATTTAATTATGAAATGTTAAAATATATTGCCACAGAATATTCGGGTATAATTATTGTGCCCATGACCATCAATAATCATCAATATTATAAAGAAATAATCCAAAAACTTATAGATGAAGGCATAATTCTAAAGCATTATATATTGTATGCTAACAAAGAAATAATATTAAAACGATTGAACAAACGACTTGAACGAGGTGAAACTTGGACAAAATCTCAAATTGATCGGTGTATTCAAGCTTTTGATACTGAAATTACTGAAGAAAAAATCATAACAGATAATAGAAGTATTGACTATGTCGTTGAAGAAATTGCAAAAAGAAGTGGATTAACCATTTTACCAGACAAAAGAACATTTTTGAAAAAGGGAATTGATAGAGCAATAACATTAATAAGACATATACGATAATTAAGAGATTATATCAATTATGTCGAATAATTCTTATTATATGTCTTTTTTATTACTATGGTAAAGAGTTTTCTGAAATAAATCTGCCGGACCTGTAGCATATAATATCTTATCTACTGATTACCAAGAAAAACTATTATATGATCAGTATTTAAAACTTTTGAAAATATACTTCATATAAACTTGTTAAAATTAAAAGAAGTGTAAGTGCCTTGCAAATCAATGTACAATAAATATTTTATAGGGGGATTAAAATGAACTTTAAATTATTATTATTTGCATTTTCACCATATGTAATAGGGTACATGGTTAATTATGTTCTGATGAATTGGAATGGGATGATTTCAATGGTTTTAGGGATATTATTTTTGATTTATTGGTATTACGTGGGATATAAGTCATATGATTATGTTCAAAACAAAATGAAATCTATATTAATAGGTAATAGTTTCGTAATTATTAATATCATTTTAATTTTGGTTCAAGAGATAATTTTAAAGGAATATATGCTTAATATAATGGGGTTATCATCACAAATGTTTTATTTAGCTCCAATTGGCATTACTACAATATTAGGCAGAATTATTTTCTTTTTTACGTCAAGTTATAAAGGGTGGTATTTTCATATTTTGTCATTCATATTAATGATAACCGTGTATTATGCAGGCTATAGTGCTAAACTGAAAAGTAAAAGAAATTACAAGATGTAATTAAATTTAGTTGATATTGATAATTAAAACATTTAAAATGTTATATTTATTATTATGGAGAAGGTATGGTAACAAGAAAATCAAGTCGTGCAATATTGCTAAATGAGAAAGAAGTATTCTTGTTTAAATTTGAATTTGCTTCTTTATCGGAACATAAAACTCTTTGGGTAACACTAGATGGGGTTAGAGTATACAAGTAGAATATAACATTGAATATTAAAATGGGGGAATAAGAGTATGGATTTAGTGTATAAGCATCCAAATATGGATTCAGTAGAAATAAGACAAGATGTTGTTTATAAAGTTAGTGATGAAAAGTTATTGAAGTTGGATGTATATTACTCAAATAACACTGATGTGTCGAGTATTCCTACTGTTGTTGTAGTACATGGCAGTTCAACAATGAAAGATATTAAGGATATAAAACTTTTTCAATCATGGGGAAAAGTGCTGGCAGCATCTGGGTTTAATACAGTTGTATTTAATTGGAGGCCTGAAGAATGTCCGGGTGATATAAAAGATCTTATTTATTTTCTTCTCGGTAATTCAAGTGATTTGAAATTAAATGTCAACAACTTAAATATTTTTGCTTTTTCTTCAGGCGTAGAAATAGGTGCTAAAAATATTATGGAAATAAATACTGGTTTTATTAATAAGATCATTGCTTATTACGGAAAACTAGATTCAAGTATAATAGATATGATTAACAAATCCTGTCTGCCAAAATTTTTAATTGCAATGGGATCTTTAGATGATGTTTATTCTTCTGATTGTAACGATAATTTTATTGAAGAAGTAAGAAATTTAGGATGTGAAGTTGAGTTTGTATTACATTCAAAAGGTGAACACGGTTTTGAAGTATTCAATGAAGGTGAAGAAACTAATAGAATTATTGACGATACAATTAAATTTATAAATGAATAGTCTGAAATCTAAATTAAAGAAATCGTTAAGGAGGGTTTACAACATGACTGTTTATATAGCATTGTTAAGAGGCATTAACGTAGGCGGAAAGAATATAATCAAGATGGCAGATTTGAAAAGAGTATTTGAATCAATTGGGCTTTGCGAAGTGAAAACTTATATTCAAAGTGGAAATGTTCTATTCATATCAAGTGAAACTGAGGAATTTTTGTGCAATAAAATTGAACATGAGATTGAAGCAGTCTTTAGTATTCCTGTAAAAGTTATTTTGAGGACGTCTATGGAGTTAGAACAAATTATTTCGAATTGCCCATTCTCCAAGGATGAAGTAACAGAAGCAGAGACTTTATCCGAAGTAGAGAGCCTATATGTTGCATTATTGACACATAATCCTTTAAAAGAAAATATTGAGTGCATAGATGTTTATAGAAGTGAAAGCGATAAATATCATATTGTAGGGAGAAACATTTATCTTTTATTCCATCATAGTATTAGAAATTCAAAACTTGCTAATAATCTTAATAAATTGAATGTTCCGATAACTGTTCGTAATTGGAAAACATTAAGCAAACTTTCAGCATTAGCAAAAAGTATGGAAATGAAATGTCATTGACTGATGAAACTAAATTTATAAATTTGTTGAAATGGGAATATGAAGAGTTAAAACTACTCTTAAATAGAAAGGGGAAAAAATATGAATATTAATAAGGGAGCAAAGGTTGGTATCGTGATTGAGATTATAGCACTTGTCATAATGATTCTTACTGCTGTTTTTAATAAAACTATTCCATCTGCAGTGAGTTGGATTTTTACCATAGGCTTAGCGATTGCATTAACAGGAACAATAGTAGACCTTTCAAAAAATAATAATAAAATATAAAAATGATGATTCAAACTTGCAGTATTATATACGAGTCGTAAAAGGAGTTGTTTATGGTTGAAAAATGGATTGCAGTAGTTGGAAGTCCAAGAAAGGGTAAAAACACAGACCTAATTGTGGATTATTTTATTCAAGGGTTAGTGGAGAAAAACATTGAAGTAGACAAGTTCTTGTTAAGCAGTTCAAACATTACGACTTGTACAGGATGTGAATATTGTATTAAGTCAGGTACATGTATTATTGAGGACGATATATCCAAGATTATTGAAGGCATGAAAAAAGCAGATGGATATATATTTGCTTCACCTTCATATAATTACAACGTGACAGCCCAAATGAAGGCTTTGTTAGATAGGACCTTTTGTCTGAATGATTATAGTAATGGCTGTAAAAGCCGGCTTTCACCCAATAAAAAGGCAATCGTAATTGGTGTATGTAAAGGAAGCAAAAAAGAGTCAATGGGGTTCACAGTGGAATGCATGAGCAAAACTCTTTCAGATCTAGATGTTAATATCATCAATACACTTGAATATTATGATACAAAAAACATGCCTGTTGCAAATAATGATGATATTAAAGAAAAAATCAATGAATTAATAAGAGATTTATAATTTATAAATGTCAACTGACTGCCGGACATTGGCTGGTTCTTAATAAATGCTTAGGAGTTAGGCTAGAGTTGTTTTGTATTAGACTGTTAAAAAATAGACAACGTTATCATATTCATAGGTGTAAATATAATGGGGGAATATTATGAGAAATTTAATCAGAATTAATGATTATTCAAAAGATGAAGTATATGAAATATTCAAAATTGCTGAAGAAGTTAAAAACGGAAAATACACAGATTTTCTTAAAGGTAAATCTATTGTGATGTTCTTTCCTAGTTCAAGCATACGAACGAGAGTTACATATGAGAAGGGAATTTATCTGCTTGGTGGACAATCTGTTTTGTTTCCTTCTGATACTCTTGATAAAAAGGAAAATATCAAAGATGTTGTGGGATATCTCAATAACTGGGCAGATTGCATTATCGTAAGACATAGTAATATTGAACTTATTGAGGAAATGTCTAAATCATCGGCTGTTCCTATAATTAACGCTATGACCAGTGTTAATCATCCTTGTGAAATATTGACGGATTTGTATTCCTTATCCAAATTAAGGGATGATTACTTAAATGCAAAATATTTGTTTGTAGGGGCTAAAGGAAATATTGGAATGGCGTGGAAAGAGGCTTCTGATTTATTTGGTTTTGAACTGACACAGAGCTGCCCTGTTGGATATGAAATTAATGGGGTTAATGTTGAGCATAATTTGAGAGAGGCTATTATAGGAAAAGATATAGTGTTAACTGATCCAATAAACAAGGATATGATTAAAGATTTTGTGAATCATCAGATTACGAAATCTTTGATGGATACTGCAAATCCAAATGCTCTGTTAAATCCATGCCCGCCATTTTATAGGGGTGAAGAAGTTTCCGCCGATGTTATTGACAGTCATTATTTTGTAGGATATGAGTTTAAAAAGCATTTGCTTGAAGTTCAACAAGCAATAATTATTTATAGCTTAAATAACTGAGAAAATGAGACATAATTTAAAGTTATGTTAAATCGCAATCTTTGTATAGTGTAGAAGTATGTGAATTTTAGAGAGGGGATGAGTAAATGACGTTTACAACAACATTCTCGATATTTTTGATTCTATCAGCTTTGATAATAAGTATTATTGTTTCAGCACTACAACGAGGTACTTCTGGAGTTAAAATTATGCTTTTGGGAATAAATACTACTTTGTTTGGAGGTATTTTTGCTGTAGACTCTCATATTAATCTTGCAGGTGTTGAATATCTTATATCACTTTTTGGTTTTATAATTTGTTTCATAGGTTTTTTGAAAAAGGAATAAGATTTAGATCATATATTTCATATTTAGTGTCGCATAAGTATTATTATGTACAACAAACTATTATTTAGGGGTTGGTAAAAATGTTAAAACGAGCATTGAAAAGTGCTTTAGGAATAGGGTTAGGGACAACAATAGGCATGGTAATTATTCCAAGAATTATGGATTCAAATTTAAACAAAATATATCCACCTATTTATGTGCAAGCTGTTGTACAATTTGTTGGATCATACATTGTGGCTTTCTTAGTTTACTTTTCCTTAGATTATATTGAAACAAAAAAACAAAAATAAGTGTTAGATAATGTATGATTAGATTGATGCATATCATTCAAATTTAGCGTCGCATCAGTAATATTATAGTGGTAAACTAAAGTATAATTAAAAAGTATTGAAAAGTTGATAATTTATATAAAAAAGATAGGAAAAGAATTATGGATATAGATGAAGAAAAAACAATATTAAATCCATGGAAAAAGCCAATCATGGAAATCACTTTGGGATTTGCTTTAACTTCTATAACCTTAAACTTTCTATGGCTACAGTATATTTTGCCTGCAATTGGAACAGTGCTGATATTTATTGGGGTAAGAAGCTTACGAAAAGAAAACAAATATTTTACTATGGCTTATTTTCTTGCAGCATCTCAGTTGGTCATAAATGCTATTAATTTAATTATTATATCAACACCATTGGTCGTAGAAATACAAAATGATATTATTTTTTCTTTGCTATTAATAGGGTTTCGACTTGCTTTGTTTTTGTCATTGAGTTCAGCAATCAGAAATATCTTTCTAAAGGCAAATGTTTCAAATATTCAAAATTCATTTTTTTTAGCATTTGTATGGATATTATCATTTTCTTTACTTGCAATATCTCCACTTTCTAATAGCTGGATAGCATTTATATTGTTGACATTCTTTTGCATTTTGGTTATTCGTTCTTTACAATGTTTAGGAGACGAATTAGGGAATATTGGATATGGCATTATTTCTATTGAAGATAGATTGAGTAATACTGTTGTCGTAAGAGGATATTTGATAATATGCCTTGTTCTTGTAATAAGCTGTGGGGTTACTGCAAATCATGCAGTTCCAAAATTTACTGAAATAAAATCTTCTACGGCTTCTGATACTCAAAACATACTAATGGAGTTTGATGTGCCAGAGGAAATTCTTAATGATATGTCCTATGAAAATATTTCTATGCTACAAAATGCAATTCATGTTGATGTATATACAGATTTGTTAATGTTTGATGGCGTAAGTGAAATGGTTGAAATAGGCACAAGAATGTATAAAGAATACATTAAACCTAAAAATCGTACTATAGAGGCAACAACTGTTTATACTGAATTGCCGGATAATGAGATTTATGTTTTAGTGTATTTTAAATGGCAAAAGCCAAAAGCTTTTTGGAATGATGGTTTTACTATTTGGGGTGAAGAAGGAATTGAACTTTTAGATGGAAAACTTTTTTACCAAAAGGATGGTATAGATTACGAAGCGTCAATACCAAGACTTAAAAATGACTTTGTAACAACAGAAAGCATGTTTTTTGGGGCAAGTCAATCTAAGCAAATTTCCGGTGGAGTTTGCTATCCCTTTGGTTCGGAAAATCAGAGAGGGTATGTTTTTTATCGTTTAAAACTTTCTGAGGAACAGGGAATTGTACCTAACTGCATTAATTATTTGCATTCTAAGAACCCTATTTCGCTACCTTATACTTTTGCTGAACAAAAAATATTATCAGGGCATCGTGAATATAAGCAGCACTATACCACTTATGATCTTAAAAAATATCAAGATATGCAAGAATGACGGATAATAAATTTAATTTATTAAAACAAAAATACGGAGCATTGTATAATAATATTATTTGCCATAGCTGGCGGTCAAAGACCGCTCCTACAACACGATCAAATTCATCCGTAGGGGGACCTGTGGTCGCCCGCTTTACGACGCATAATTCGAATTTTGCGTAGCAACAGTAGAATATTCATTATGAAGTGTTTATCATAACGATAAATAGGAATTTGGAGGTTTGAGATGATGAAACGAATTAACTACTCGGTGCAGTATTAAAACTGACAGCAGATTGTATCGAGGTTAATTACTGAGGCTTGGCCTATGTTGTCAGGAACTGCACCAATCAGAACATATTAAATTTTGAAAGGAAGCAGAAAAGATGAATGTAGAAGAATTAAAATTAATTTGGAAAAAAGAAGAGGAAATAGCACATATACATGGATGGGACTTCTCTCATATTCATGGAAGGTATGAGGAAGAAAACGACTTACCATGGGATTACGAAAAAATAGTTAGACAGTATCTAAATAGTAATTCAGATATCTTAGATTATGATACTGGCGGCGGTGAATTTTTACTTTCATTAAATCATCCATATAGTAGGACATCTGCAACAGAAGGTTATAAACCAAATATAGATTTGTGCAGAGAAAAATTACTACCCCTTGGAATAAACTTTAAGGCATGTGATAAACCATCTGAAATACCATATGATGATGAAACATTTGACATGATTATAAATCGTCATGGTGATTTCGACGCTATAGAATTACATAGGCTTCTAAAAAATGACGGTGTATTTATAACGGAGCAAGTCGGTGGTGATAATGAGAGAGATTTAGTAGAAATGGTTTTACCAGGCACTGAAAAACCATTTCCACATTTGAATCTTAAAGAACAGCGCAAAGTATTTGAAGATGCAAGATTTCAAATCATTCGGGCTGAAGAAGCATATAGACCTATTCAGTTTTATGATGTTGGTGCGTTTGTATGGTTTGCACATATTATAGAATGGGAGTTTCCGAATTTTTCAGTGGAAAAGTGTTTTTCACAGTTATTAGAAATGCAAAAAAGGATTGACAAAACCGGTAAAATTGAGGGAAACATACATCGTTACTTAATCATTGCAAAGAAATAAGTTTTAATTTATGTGGCAGGTATTATTCCTGCCACATAAATTCCAATTTACAGAGAAGATGTATGAATATTGTAAATTATTATTGCCTCAATATTATTTATAAAACAAAAACTAAATCTTTAAGATTTATATGGGGTGGAAGGTTAATGAAACGGTACATAGATGCTACAAAAAGTGGATGCATTGCAATTTATGCCAAAGATGAAGAAGGAAAACCGATAGAAATAGTTCAAGCAGGAACAACTATATACAGTATGCCAATAAAAGATAGAAAAGACTATCTGATGATAGAAGAAAAAAGTGGGGTGTTTTTTATTTTTGACGATTGCATACCTCAAGTAGATTTCTATGCTGTTCCGAGAATTGATATATTTGCAAGAGATAATCAAGGCGGATACTTTGGAACTATCGGTAACATTAGTGATCTAGAAGATTTGAAAGCAGTAATATGCTATATTGATAAAAATATGAATGTGTTTAAAGCAGCAAATTGTATGCGAGAGTTCATATTTCCTACTGATACAATTAGTGAACGTATACAAAACATGAAACCCATATCTGGAATAACTTTATGCAGTTCTATGAAAGAAGCAAGAGAACTATATGAATTTTTAAATATATAAAAGGCTGTCACAGCAAATAAGTTTGTGCTAGCAGAGTATTATGTCATATTAGTAGTCAAGTTCATTCGTGGAGGGTTAACTTTATATGCAAAAATGCAAAAAGTGTTTTAATAAATTCAAATATAAAGATATTATAAAATCAATATGGGTGAAAGGATATGCTCCTATTGTATGCGGTGAATGTGAGACCAAACATTATGTAAATTGGTCAACAAGGTTAATTGTCAGTTTGTCTATATTTACGCCATTAATCATTATCAAATCTGTAAATCTGAGTTCTAATCACTTTTTTAACTTTTCTATAACACAGTATTTGATGTGGGTTTTTGCAATAATATGTATAACACCTTTTTTCGCTAGATATCATAATAAAACAAATGTTGATCAAGATGATGGAACAAAAGCATTATTAGCTTCAAATTTAAATAGCATAGAGGCTGAAGTTATTATTTCGATTCTTGAATCGTATGAAATACCCTATTTTAAAATTTCGAGAAGAGCAGGTCCAATGGAAATTTATACGGGAACTAACAACTTAGATATATATGTTCAACCTCATATGCTTCAAATGGCTAAAGAATTAATAAATCCTCTAAATATTGATTCAAATAATACTAAGGATTATAATAGTTGACTGAATATTTTTTCTCTCTAATTAAATGATGTAATTAATAATTTTCAAATATTTTTCGCAATAGTAGAATATTGCGATATTGCGACTTAACTTAAATAAATAATACAGATAGGAGTGAATATTAATGATTAATATAGGAATTCTGGTTTTTGAAGAAGTTGAAGAATTAGATTTTGTAGGGCCTTTTGAAGTTTTATCGTATGTTAATAAAATAAAGACTGATAGTGTAAATGTGTGGATTATAGGCATTGATGAAAAAATCGTTCGAGGATACAATGGGTTACGATTTTTCGCTGATTATACAATTGATAGTTGCCCACATTTAGATGTCCTAGTAGTTCCAGGCGGGCAAGGGAGAAAGATTGCCATGAAAAACATTAAAATCCTTAATTTTATAAAAAGTCGATATACTGAGTTGAAATATTTATCCTCTGTTTGCACAGGTTCATTGATAATTGCTTCTACAGGACTTTTGAAAAATAAACATGCAACTACTTACCATACTGCCTTCGACGAGCTTTCTGAAATGGGAGTAATAGTTGAAAAATCAAAAGTAGTTCAAGACGGCAACATTATTACAGGAGCAGGGGTTTCCTCTGGAATAGATGTAGGGTTATATTTATTAAGCAAACTATTTGACGAAGCAACAGCACAACAAGCAGCAGATAAAATTGAATATATTTGGCACAAAGATTAATTCGCACTGCTCAAAATTTATCCAATACCAATTTAATATAATCTATATTAAGTGTGCAAGCAGAACATTGTAATATTAAGTCATATTTAGGGGGAAATATGGATATTAAATTTGATGAAATATCATTAGAAACTTATTTAAGAAAATGGCAAGATATTTTAAGGTTAAGAGATTGGGATATTAGGTATGAAATTGTTGCTACAGAGTGGAGAAAAACCGGGGATATTAAGATCGATATGTCAGACAGAAAAGCCATATTAATGATAAATAATTATAATCCAAAACAAACAAACTTAGAGGCCGTAGTAATACATGAGTTACTTCATTTAAAATTATGGGGAATGGACCAATTGATTGAACAACTTATTTACTCAGTTTTTGGACAAGATGAAAATGATTCTAAATTTGATTTTGCTTATAATCAATTTATGAATACATTAGAGTCTACGGTTGAGGATTTATCAAAAGGTTTCTTAATATTAGGCGGCGAAAATAAAGATATTTCATTTGGCAGGGTTGAACAACTGGTTAGAGAGGAATTACATGGAAATGAGGAATAGGGCAGTAAATAAATGAGAATATTTTTATAAAATTTAAGGTGTACTTTTCATATAGGTTGTGCATATCTAGAACATTTAGCAATGTTTACTAAGTTAGCGAAATATGGTATATTATTATGGGTATGGTTAAAATGTAAATAAAATCACAAGCAAGATAGGCTTAATATTAGAGGGGGTGATATTAATGCGTTCTGTTATATCTTTATTCCTATCAATTATTTTCTTCATTGCATATTTTAAAATTTTATCGCTTTTTAATTTTCCAATTTCACCGACAGCTAATATTATACAACTTTTCATTTTAATTTTTATCATAATTCCCTTATCTGTATTTAGTTCTTCTAAACTAATAGAAGTAATTAAAAAAATGTAGTTGAGATAGATAGGCTGTATCAATAAACAATAGAACTGAAGATTCCTCAATAAATAGATAAATTATAATTAAATTGTTTAAAATCAAATAGTTTAAAGGAGCAATAAACATGAACGAAAAATCAAAAGATATACTTATTGCTGCAGCAATTTTTGTGATGGCAATAATATTTGGAGGATTTTTTATAGAGAAGTCTAACTACGGGTATACCGAATCTGCTTTATTGTATTTAGCAGGCGTTATGGCTGCAGGGCTATTTTGGGTCGGACGTAAATAATATGTTAATACGTAATTTTAATGTTGCAAATCAGTATTATAATACAAGATATCGTATTTAAATTATGAGTTTATTTGTTACAGATTTTGATAGGAGGCAGATATGATGATAAATGAAATTGAAAAGTTACCTCAGGTATTTCACCCATGGCGTAGATATTTAGCGAGAACGATGGACTGCATTATATACAATTTGCTTTGGTTAACTTTTATTGCATTTATATTTCACGTAAACGTGGCGGCAAGAAGAGGCTTAGAGAATGTACTTGATTCTTTCATTACACTTGTTATAATGCTGGGTTTAGAGCCACTATTGCTCCATTTATTTAAGACTACACCTGGCAAGGCAATCTTTGGACTTAGGATAGAAAACTGTGGTGGAAGTAAACTTTCTTACGGAGAGGCTTTAGAGCGAACCTGGAGAGTTATAGGAGAAGGCATGGGATACAACATTCCAATTTATAGACTAGTCCGCCTTTGGAAAAGCTTCAATTTGTGCAGTGAGAATGAAACTCTGCCATGGGATGAATCAATATCCTACACCATCAAGGACACTAAATGGTATCGAGGTGTGTTTTATGTATGTGCATTTGTATGCTCTTTCGTTGTTGTATATGCCATCATATCTGCACAGCTACTTCCTCCCAACAAGGGTGATCTAACCATAGCAGAATTTGCAGAAAATTACAATTATTATGCAAAGCATTTTGACATGAGCTTTAGAGATGAATATTTGGATGAGAACGGGAAATGGAAAAAGAAAGAATCTGACAGTATGGTAATATATATCAGCCATAATGAAAATCCAGAGTTTGATTTTATATTGAAAAATGGATATATTACAGATGTTTCATTTGAAATTGAAACCAAAAATAATGAATATATGCTAAGTCCATATGACAGGCAAATGGTTTTGGCATCACTGGCTTTTGCAGGCGCACAAGATGAAATGAAATTATTTTCAAAAATTCCAAATAGAATAATTGAACAAATCGAAAATAACACTTTTAAGGACTATCATTTTGCGGAGGCTGGCATAACCTTTATCTGTGATATTGAGCATTCTGGCTATTATGAAACACAATCCTATCTGTTGCCATCTGATGATGAGAAAGAAACATATTTTAATTTAAAATTCTCCATGAACAAGCAATAACTGTTTGCAATTGAATAAAGATAGCTGGAGAGTATCTTTGACATATTAAATGTTACGAAATAAACTCTCATAATAATGAAAGGGTCAGAAAAATATGAAAAAGTATTCAAATTATATAATAATAGCCTTACTAATAATAAATATAATTTGCTTAATGCAAATAAATAATCTTAAAAATTCAATGGACAATTATTATCAGCAAATTGTGTCAAGCATTAATAGAAATAATAACGAAATATCAAATATTTATTCTAATATTAATTCTATTCTTGATAAACAGGGTAGTTTACTTGACAGTTATGAAATAGAATTTGGAGATAGTCTTGATAAGGATAATTTAACAGTACCAGTTAAGTTTACTGTTGTGCCTAAAGAATACTCAGAAGGACTTACAGTAAATATCCAATTAAATGATGAAAGCTTTATATTGAATAAAAAGGGAACATCTTTTGAATCAACTGCTGATATAGATATTTTTGATATATTTCAACCAAAAGTAGTTATCAGTCAGAATGGAATTCAAAAAACAGAAAGTATAGATGAATATTATGATTTGTATAATAAGTTTTTGTTGCAATTAGAAGGATATTATAATGGAAGTACACAATATAGTAATGGTAAACTTATATACAAGGGCAACATTGATCTTAGAATCACTAATACAAGTGACACTATGCCTGAAAAAGTTAGTATTGTATATGATATAAATGGAAGCACATTAAGAGAAGATGAGGTTGATATATCAGAATTTAGTAATGAAAGCTATGCAACTAACTTTATAACTACAGGTGCAATTGATGAAGTGATGCTAAGCGCTAATGAAGTATTAACAGTTTATGCAAATATACAAGATAAATATGGTATTAATTATAAATATGTAGTTTTACGTAATGAAGTAGATAAAAACGGTGAACCTGTTTATAATAGTCCGGAATGGGCAAATGGTAGTATTGTTGAAATAACTAGAAACGGGAAGGTTTTGAATGTGCCAAATTACAAGTATTAAGATATGTGTCCACAAAATTATTTAATTAATCGGAGGTCTTTGTTGAAATCAATTAGCTATAGAGAATTAAAGAAATCTGAAATAAGCGAATCATTATTTGCAAACTTTAATCGCTACCAGGATGTAAAAAAGTGTTGGCGCAAGGAAAATGGTGAATGGATATTAAAAGACATTGCTTTTACAGAGCAATGGGGTTCTGATGAATATAAAGTATTGACTAAATGTCTTCAAAACACTGTAAAAACAGGTGGTACAGTATTTGGAGCTTTTAGTGATAATGTACTTGTTGGATTTGCATCCATTGAAAGCCAACTTTGGGGTTCACAAAGGGAATACATTCAACTTTCAAGCATTCATACATCTTATGAATGTCGTGGAATGGGAATAGGTAAAGAATTGTTTTTTCTTGCTAGTAATAAAGCAAAAGAGATGGGTGCTAAAAAGCTGTATATATCCGCACACTCATCTGAGGAATCACAAGCCTTTTATAAAACATTAGGCTGTGTAGAGGCTGTAGAATATAATAAAAAATTAGTTGATGAAGAGCCATATGACTGCCAATTGGAATATAGATTACTAATATAACCTTACTAAAGTTATGTAGAAATCTTTTTCAAATGGTTAGGAGATAAATGATGAAGTATAAAAAATTTTATATTCTATTAATTTTCATGGTGATTTACATATTATATGTTTCTGTCAGTATATATTCATACAGTAATATAAATGATTTAAGGAAAGCAGATGCAGCCATAGTATTAGGAGCAGCAGTATGGGGAGAAAAACCATCTCCTGTGTTTGAAGAAAGAATAAATCATGGAATTTGGCTATACATGAATGGATATGTTGACAAAATAATTTTTACCGGGGGAAAAGGTGAAAATACGTCTATTTCAGAATCTGCGGCAGCAAAATGTTACGCAATAGAACATTCAGTTCCTGAAAAAGATATTTTCATTGAAGAAAAATCTACTATAACTCAGGAAAATATAATGTATGCCTCTAAAATTGTCAAGGAAAATAATATATCGTCAGTTTTATTGGTAAGTGATCCTATGCATATGAAAAGAGCAATGTTAATGTGCCAGGATTATGATCTTACTGCATATACTTCGCCCACCCCAACGACAATGTATAAAACAACTAAAAATAAAATTATTTTTTATCACGTGAAGTTTTTTTCTATATAGGATACCAGATATACAGGTTATTTTAAGCACTCTAAGCTGGATAGGTTAAAAAATACCTGATTATCCTGAATATATTGTTACTTTAGAATATTAAAATGTATGAAACAGTAACACAAAACAACAATATTAATACGATAAATTTGAATTTACAGTATAAAAATATTAATCAATTGAAGGAGTACAATGACATGAATACAGAATGGCAGAAACTTTATGATTTGGCAATGGCAGTAATTAACCCTCACGAAATATCAAAACAGATGTACGTAGGAAGTGTTGCGGCTGCAGTATTAACAAAAAGAGGAAACATTTATACAGGTATATGCATAGACATGAGCAGTTCCTTGGGAATGTGTGCAGAAAGAAACGCAATGTCAACAATGCTTGCAAATGGAGAAAATGAAGTAGAAAAAGTTGTTGCTGTTTATAAAGATGGTACAGTAATGGCACCATGCGGGGCGTGTCGAGAATTTATGATGCAGTTAGGAGAAAACGCAAGGAATATAGAAATCATGCTCAACAATGATGGAAAATCAATGAGTTTAAGCGAACTAATGCCTGAGTATCCATACTGATAAAGAACATGGATTGAACTGACAAATTATGATTTGTATAGTTGAGGAATTGAACTGTATGTGAGTCTAAAGAACGTGGCTTAATTATATAAAAAAAAATTCTCTAGGAGATAAAAATGTTAAAGAGAGCATTAAAATTTGCAATAGGTCCGAGCATAGGTGTAACAATAGGTGGTATAATTATTCCAAGAATTATTTTTTCAAACCTATACAACGAAACTTATCCACCAGTAATAGTACATGCAGGGTTGTACTTTATTGCAGGTTATATTGTATCATTCTTAGTTTTTTTATTAATTGAATGGGTTAAGTTAAAATTTGATAGTAAGCATGAATGATATTAAGGAGGGTATATAATTGAGCAAAAAGTTGTCTTCCATGTTAATCATATTCATTATCTTATCAGTGATGATAAGTTGTAATAAAAATGATTCGTTATTTACAAAAGTAGACCTAAATAATGCAAACGGGGAAATTAAATCATCTTTGAGTAATTATTACAGTGAGAATGGTATTTATCTTTATGAAAATGGTACGGATGAGGTGTATTTATTTTTGAATGGTTACAATGTAGAACAAGGAGAAAAATCATATTACTATGACGATATAAGTATGGAAGTTAAAGATAAAACATTGTTTATTAATTTCAGTGAAAAATATGCAGATAACTATGAAAATAAGGAAGTCGAGAACAGACAGCTATATAAAATTAACAAGCCTGAAAATATTGATACCATAAAGGTTTTTAGTAATGAACAAGAAACACATTTCGACTCTATAATAGTTAGTGAGTAATATTCAAATATTACAGAAGTCATATGGGTTTATAAATGGAGGAAGCAGTGAACAGTGAAATTAAGCATAAAAGAATTTTAGAAATAGTTCAAAATAAATTGACTTGTTCTGCACATAATCTGGATCATGTAATGAGAGTCTACAATCTTTGTTTAATGATTTCAAAATACGAAGAAAATGTTGATTTAGAGATATTGATTCCTGCAGCATTGCTGCATGATATTGCCAGAGTTGAAGAGAGTGAAGATAAGACGGGAAAAAATGATCATGCTGTATTGGGAAGTGAAATTGCAGAAAATATATTGAAAGATTTAGAGTATGAAGAAGAAAAGATAGAAAAAATCAAACATTGTATTATTACACATAGATTCAGAACCGGAAATGAACCAAGAACAATAGAAGCAAAAATACTTTTTGATTCAGATAAGCTAGATGCAATAGGTGCAGTCGGTATTGCTCGTACTTTCATGTTGTCAGGACAATGTGGACAAAGACTGGAATTAAATAATTCAATCAGCGATTACTTAAGTTATAACACGACGGAAAATGGAAGGATAAAGGATATGTCAAAGCATAACCCAATCATTGAATATGAAGTCAAATTGAAAAAAATTCCAGATAAATTATATACAAAAAAAGCAAAAGAAATAGGTGAAGACAGGATTGAATTTATGGAGCAATATTTCAATAGATTAAAATTAGAATTACAATGCAATGTGGACTAAGTTCAACTAAAATTTATAACTAGAAAGAAAATTATAGGAGGACATTGTAGATTTCGGAGGATGGTCATCATGGCAAGTTATAACAATAATTATTTGTATTACAGTAGCCATTGGTCTTAGTAAAAAAAAGAAGCAGCAATAAAAATAGGAGATAGATGTAGAGGTAAGACTGTACATGGCTGGGAAGTAATATGCAAGTGTGTATTCGTTATACCAATATTTGAACGTTTTAACTTATTTTATACGTAAAGGAGTGAATGATTATTATGAATTTTAATACAATTGGATATACTTTATTTCTTGCTTTTCTAGGAATAGTATCTTTCTTTACCAAAGAGATAGTAACATTTGTGATGTTATGTTTTATAATAATAATATTAACAAATATATATAATGTATTAAAAGGAATTTTAGAAAAATTAGATAAAACAATGGAATGATACATAATTATGGATAGTTTGCCTAAATTATAAATTTTACTAATAGTCAGTTTATTATGGAGGAAAGACCATGGCTAATGTTAAGTTAACAGTGGTAGAAAGCAAGTGCAGAAACGGATATTGTAAAAAGGGTGATAACTATATTGTTGATGATTTATGTCCACCAATTTGCCATGAGTTGTGGAATTGTATGTATCCATTAATATATGCATTGCAAAATGGAGCGGATTTGGATTATGGAGAAATGCGTTCTCCGCAGTTCGATGTAAAATGCCCGGATGGCGGCAGGGTTTTGGTTCATGGTGAACGCATTGAAAATTAAACGCATTAATATAAGTTGAAGGTTATATAAAAAATAAAAAATATATAAGACACATAAAATTATATAAGAAAAATTGAAATTAAGAAGGAGAACAATAATGAAACCAGAAATTAACCTTATTACAATTTGGACAGATGAAATAGAACAGATGAAAAGCTTTTATAATCAAGTTCTTGGATTTGAAATTGAAAATGATCTTGGCAATTATGTTGAATTTAAAAATAATGGAGTAAGATTTGCCATCTGTTTGAGAAATGTTATGTATGGATATAGCAATGAATATAATAAAAAAGCAGCTGGTCAGTCTTTTGAACTGGCATTTCCATGCGAAAATCCAAATGATGTTGATAAATCATTTAATAAGTTAATTGAGATGGGGGCAACTCCTGTTCATGAACCACAGGACATGCCTTGGAACCAAAGAACTGCATTGTTTGCAGACCCGGATGGCAATATACATGAAATTTTTGCAGAGATTATTTAATGCAGTAAAAAATTATGGAATAACAAGTATTATTCTTACTGGTAAATTGTAATTTGTAGAGGAGATAAATATGGATAGTGTATATGTAAGTTGCCCTGAATTCGAAAATAAACGATTTTTATTAAGATTTATTTCCATAGATGATTGTGATGACTTGTTAAAAGTATATTCTGATAATAAAGCAGTTCCTTTATTTAATAGCGATAATTGTGGCGGAGATAATTTTTACTATAAGACACGTGAAAGAATGAAGGAAGCTCTTGATTATTGGAAATTCGAATATGACCGAAAAGGTTTTGTAAGATGGTCAATTATAGATAAAAAAGATAATTCTGCAATTGGAACAATAGAATTATTTAATAGAGAATCAAAAGATTATTTTAATAATTGTGGGCTTCTCCGTTTAGATTTGAGAAGTGATTATGAAACAAAGGACAATATAATAGATATTTTAAAAATAATTATTGATAAAACTTATCAAATGTTTGAATGTAGTATGATAGCAACAAAGGCACTCCCTATTGCAAAAGAAAGAATAAATACTCTAAAGGAATTAGGCTTTTCACCTGCTGAAAACAAGTTGATTGGTCATGATGGGACGGAATACTCATCATATTATTTTATAAAGATGTAGGATGGTAGATACTTGAAAAGGATAATAATTTACGTATTTTTAATATTTTTTGTCTGGTTCGTAGTACATACTTTGATAATTACTTTTGATGGATTTAACGATAGTATTGGAGTTTCAGATGCAGCTGTTGTTTTAGGAAATAAAGTAGAATTGGATGGAAATCCGTCTAAGAGATTACAGGGCAGATTAGATAAAGCTGCAGAACTTTATGATAAAAATTATTTTGATTATATAATAGTAAGCGGCGGAACAGGTAAGGAAGGATTTGATGAAGCGGCTGTTATGAAAGAATACTTAATCAAAAAGGGAATTCAAAGTGATAATATATTATTAGATCCTGAAGGATACAATACATATATGACTGCCAAAAATACAAAAGAAATAATGGACAATATGGGTTTGAAATCCGTAACGATAATTTCTCAATTTTATCATATTACAAGAACAAAATTAATATTTCAAAACGTCGGTTTTAAACAGATATATTCAGCCCATTCAACACATTATGAACTAAGAGACATTTACTCCCTCTTTAGAGAATTTTTTGCATATTATAAATATCTCCTTTATTATTAAAATAAAGGAAACAAAACGCCCTTGATGTAGGGATAGTTGGCAGTAGAAGAAAGCGAGGTAAAATGAATTCATTTATAACATTAATACCACTTATAGTTATAAGGTTTGGACTTTTAAGCATACTGGATAAGGAAGCTTTAAAACGTGCAGCTTTCTTCGCTCCCTTGGTTGGAAAAGAAAAGGTGGCATACTTGTTTTATCAAATTACAAACATTATGATTTTTGTATATCTGTGTTTTCTCAAGATTACGACTGATCCATACTGGTTTAATTTAGGACTGGTGATATATGGATTAGGTGTTTTATTGTGTCTGGTGTCCGTAATAAATTTTGCAAAACCTTCGAAGAATGGTATCAATCTTAAAGGACTTTACCGCTTTTCCCGAAATCCTATGTATGTGGCATATTTCATTTATTTTCTAGGTTGTGTGCTGCTTACGAAGTCATTGATATTATTTTCAATAGTAATAGTTTTTCAAATATCAGCACATTGGATTATACTATCTGAAGAAAGATGGTGCGTAAAGAAATTTGGTAAAGAGTACATAAATTATATGACTAATGTAAGGCGATATATTTAAGTATAATATGTATGATAGAATTAATAAAAATTGCATAAATCAGAAGCATAGGAGGGAATATCTATGAAAAAGAAAATAGTATTTATAATTATATTGCTAATAGCAGTGATGGGTACTTTATTTTTCCTCACTGGTGGAAAAAGAGCTGATATTATATTAAATGATTATACTGTATCCGATGATGGAAGTATCATGACAATTAATGTTGGTGTAGCAAACAGCATGGGTTATGTAAGAACGCTTAAGGTAAAAGAAGATGGAGATAAAAAGTATATTACCTTTTATGAAACATATGGAATAAATAGTAGTTTTGGTGCTGAAAATGAATTTCAAATTGAGTTGAATCCATCATGTAAAGAAATATATTTTTATAGAGGAGAAGCTGGATATGATTTGGTGCTGGAAAAGGATGATGAAACACAAGAATGGCAATTGAAAAAGTAGCGATTAATGTGACACCCAAATATTATGTACCAACTACAGAATATGACTATTAGGGGTTAGTTATAATTATAAGGTTGAATTTACATATGGGGGAATTTATGAAAAAGAAAAAAACAGTAATAATTTTAATATCAATATTAGTAGTAACGATATTATCAATTATGTTTTATGTTTTTAAGCAAGTTAATTATGATAATAATGATTTTAAATTAGCGATAAAATCAGTATTCGGACAAGAACTTACTTTAGATGAAATGATAAACTCTAATTTATATAAAGCATATGAGCAAATAAATCCCAATTCTGATTTAATTGAAATAAACAATTTCTTAAAAAAGAAAAATGACTATTTAGGACCCTTTGCAGTCTGGGACTTTGTGTATGGCAGAATATTGGTAGGTTACAATGAATACACTGAACCTAAAGTAAGGTTAAAATTAATTAGTTTCGAAACTCCATACACTATTGAACTTAATGATGATGAATTTGATTCAATTTTTGAGTGTAAGACTATTGATGAAGTAATTGAAATTCTTGGAGAACCAATTATTAAACTGGAAGGGTTTAGTGAAAATGATATTAAATATTCTTATGAATGGTGCGTAAAAGCAAAATATTTTGAACCAAATACATTTGGCGGACCATTAAATTTCCCATTACCTTATAAACGGAAGCTTAGAGTAAATGTTGATGTTATAGAAGAAAATTTAATTTATAAGCTGTCTATCGAAAAATATTAAAGCAGAAAATGATTATACATACCTTGTAAAATATCGTATAAATTGATATAATATTTAAGGTTATCCCCCGATAACCAAAATATATTCCCAATACCCCTTTTATGCATTTAATGCATAACAAGAAAGGCCGAAAGGCCTTTTGTGTTTTTTTAACATAATATTACATGGACCGCTTGAGATCTTGATTTGATTTTTTTCTAAAATTTGCTTTTAGTCAATATTACTATTATAATAGTAATAAAAATGAAATAGTTTCAGGAATATGGAGATGTATTATGGTAAAACACTATAAAGCAATATTTTATGCCATACTGGCAGCAGCATTATATGCTATAAGTGCACCAATATCTAAACTTCTATTAAAGGAAGTTCCACCTACAATGATGGCATCTTTTCTTTATCTTGGTGCAGGACTAGGCATGTCTTTTGTAGATATGATTAAACAAAGGAAATTTGCAGAAAAAATTGAGGCAAGGCTTACAAAACAGGAACTTCCTTACACTATTGGGATGGTTGCATTAGATATTGCAGCACCTATATTTTTGATGCTTGGACTCACAATGACATCTGCTGCTAATGTTTCATTGCTTAATAACTTTGAAATTGTTGCTACATCAATAATTGCTTTGTTGATATTTAAAGAACCTATAGGAAAAAGATTATGGGGTGCTATTTTTCTTATTACCATTTCAAGCATTATTCTTTCTGTAGAAGATCTGAGCAGCTTTTCATTTTCATTTGGTTCAATTTTTGTATTATTAGCATCTGTTTGTTGGGGAATGGAAAACAACTGCACAAGCAAGTTATCTGTAAAAGATCCATTGCAGGTTGTCATTATTAAGGGATTTGGTTCTGGTATTGGTTCTTTGATAATTGCATTGGCACTGGGAGAAAAGGTAAGTAACATTTCTTATACAATTGCAGCCTTAATATTAGGATTTTTTGCTTATGGCTTAAGCATATTCTTTTACATATATGCACAAAGAGACTTAGGGGCTGCAAAGACAAGTGCATATTATGCTATATCGCCATTTATCGGAGTAGGGCTTTCATTGACAATTTTTAATGAAATACCAACAACTTCATTTATCATTGCATTATCAATAATGATTATAGGCATGTATTTTGCTTCGACAGAAGGGCATAGACATAGACATCATCATATTGCAATAACTCATGACCATTTCCATAGCCATGATGACGGGCAGCATAATCACATTCATGATAAAACTGTTAAGGGGAATCATACGCACATTCATACTCATGAAGAATATACCCATTCACATAAGCACAGTCTGGATATACATCACAGCCATGCTCACAAAGATGAAATTTTATATTACACAAATCCCTAAAGGATTCACTAGAATCTCTTAGGGATTTTGTTGAATTTAAATTTATTCGTCAGAGTCATTGTACATATCATCAATTTGTTTTTGTCTTTTTTTATTTAATATATAAAGAATTTCAAAACCAATAAATGAGGTAAGTGCTCCGCAGAAAAAAGTGATAAAAGCTGTTATTGCAATCAGGGAGGCTCCTCCCATCTTTTCATAGCCATAATTCATTGTATTAAATGTAGTGGTGATAACTGCAATAGTAAGACCACACACGACACTATTTATTACAACCATTTTTTGTCCTTTGAAACTATTGCTAAAAAGATTATTGCCAACTATAATATTTCTGCCCACAACATAAATTGCAGATACCATAAAAAGAATGAATTCAGCTGCGTACTGAGAAAATGGTGCATCAAACATATATTGCTGAATTAGTATAGAAATAAGCAGCCCATAGAATACAATTCCAAAAGCATCGCTTCCTATTTTTCTTTTTTGAGAAACTATTCTTTCATCTTGAATATTATCTTTTTTCATTTTTATTCCTCCCAAAATAAATCATTTAATGTTTTACCCAATGCTTTACAAATTGCTATGCAAAGATTAAGTGTTGGATTATAATCGCCTGCTTCTATTAGCCCGATTGTTTGTCTTGTTACACCAACTTTTTTTGCTAAGTCTTCTTGTTTCATATCGCATTCCATGCGTGCTATTTTCATCCGCTTGTTTTTCATAATCCGCCTCCTATATATTGCATAGTATAATATAAACATTACAAAATGTCAAATATATATTGCATTTAGTTTTAATAATTTTCAGAAGTACTGACTCCTTGCCTCTTTGGTGTTTAATTTTAATTTAATAGTTGATACAATATACATTATCAACAAGAGTTTATTGCAGTAATCATTTTTATATTGCATACTAAACTTATATAGTAATATAATGGAATTATTAAGCATAACAAGGAAGAAATAAAAGGTATAGTTAGAGGTGTTGGGGATGAATGAAGAAAAGTTAAAAAAGTTAATGAAAAACTTTAAGCAGAGAAACATAGAAGTCGAGTATTTTGAAAGCTTAGAAGATGTTAAGTCACTCATACTGGATATGGTACCAATAGAATCGACAATAGGAATCGGTCATTCGGCTACACTCCAAAAGATTGATATTACCAACTTATTATTAGAAAGAGGAAATATAGTATATGATAAAGAGCTTGCAAAAAATCGAGAAGAAAGCAAAGAATTAAAAAGAAAGGCTCTTACTACAGATTGGTATATAACTGGTTCAAATGCCATATCGGTCGACGGGAGAATTGTTAATGTGGACCATAGTGGTAATAGGGTAGCTTCAATCACTTATGGACCAGATAAAGTAATAATTGTAGTTGGTAAAAATAAAATTGCAGACACAGTAGATGATGCTATAAAAAGAGTTAAGAATGTCGCATGTCCCACAAATGCAAAGCGTGCAGGATATAATCCTCCATGCGTAGCATTGAACAAGTGCGTAGGTTGTGTAGGGGTATGTAATATACTTTCAATAATCGAAGGTCAGACAGACAGTAATAGAATTAAATTGTTCATAGTTAATGAAGAATGTGGATTCTAATATTTTAACTATTCCATAAAATTCATAATGATTTTGTTATGGTATAATAAAAATAACAGGATAGGATGTGTTGCTTAAATGGCATTAAGAGAAATAAGATTGTTTGATGATGAAATATTAAGGAAAAAAAGCAAGATAGTTGATGTTGTAGATGATAAAATAAGACAAATATTAAATGATATGGCTGATACAATGTATAATACTGAAACTGGTGGTGGATTGGCCGCCCCACAAGTAGGTATATTAAAACGATTAGTTGTATTAGATATGGGACAGGGACTCATAAAGCTGGTAAATCCAAAGATAATTTACCAGGAAGGAACGCAGGAAGTAATAGAAGGATGTTTAAGTATTCCAAATAAGTGGGGTAAATTAACAAGACCTGAAAAAGTAACAGTACAAGCATTAAACGAAAATGGAGATGAGGTAATATTGACAGGTACAGGAGATCTGGCAAAATGCTTCTGCCATGAAATAGACCATCTAGAAGGCATTCTTTTTACTGATTTTGTTACTGAATATGTAGAATAAATTGTGAGTTAGTAATTATTAGGATTATTAACAATATGTCTACATTTTTTTTACAGACTATAAAAATATGAAAGGATAAAACTATGAATAATACTATTTTACTGGTTGTTGATGTTCAAACAGCATTGATTGAAGAACATCCTTATAATGAACAGAATGTAATTGATAATATCAAAAGGCTTATAACTGTTGCAAGATACAATGAAAAAGAAGTTATTTATGTGCGCCATGATGATGGAAAGGGCGAAGAGTTAGAGTATGGAACTGACGGATGGCAGATTTATTATGAAATAAAACCTAATAATAACGAAAAGGTTTTTGAAAAACAATATAATAGTGCATTTCTTAAAACTGGTTTAAAGGAATATTTAGACAGTAAGAAAATAGATACTATTATATTGACGGGACTTCAAACAGAATATTGTATTGATACCACTTGTAAAGCTGCTTTTGAACATGGATATAAAATAATTATTCCTGAAGAAACCAATACAACTTTTGATAATGAGTACCTAGACGGTGAAGAACTTTATAAATTCTATAACTACAAAATTTGGAACAATAGATTTGCAAAAGTTCTATCGTTAGATGAAACAATAAAAGTTCTAATGGGTAAATAACAAGAGATTTATATGATTAGAAAACTTGATTTGAAAAATCCAGAAACAGCAAAATGTATATTGGAATTACAAATAGCTTCATATAGCATAGAAGCTGATATTATAAGGTTTAATGATATACCGCCTTTAAAGGATACCGTTGAGAATATAAATAAATGTGATGAAATTTTTTATGGTTACTATATTAATGATGTTTTAGCAGGGATAATTTCCTACAAGATTAAAGAAAAGGTTATTGATATACATAGAGTTGCAATACACCCATTATTTTTTAGGATGGGCATTGCAAATAATCTGATTAATTTTATAGAAGAACTTGAAAACAGCATAAATAAGGTAGCGGTATCTACTGGAAAAGAAAATTTACCAGCTGTTAATTTATATTTAAGGAATGGATATAAAAGAAAAAATGACATTGAAATTTTTAAAGGAATGTATATTACTGAGTTTGAGAAGGATTTGAAATTACCAGATTCATAAAAGTATTTAAATTGGGAATTTAATGGAGGGCAATATGAACAAATTTCAATTATATTTACAAAATCATCCTAAGGTACTTAAAAGGTTTATTTTAGGATATATCATATTTGCAGGATGCTTTGTATTTCCTTTTGGAAATGAGCTTTTCCCGTTTGATTTCACAAAGGCATATTTAGTTATTGCTTCTTATGGAATAATAGGATTAGGATTCGCAGGAATATATGGTACACATAAAGAGAAATTTGTATATGCAGCAAGTTTGTTTTTAACTGTTTTAGGAATGATATGCCGATATATTTTAGAATATGGTGAAGTATCAAACACAATGAATTTTACATTATTTAACATAGTCTCTTATGTTGCCGTAATACCTGTTTTTACTGTGGCTGCTTATTATTTTTCTATAAGATATTTGATTATTAAGAACTAATCTTAACTTCAGACAGTCTATGAGGTTATGGCGAATTTAGCGTATACATAAGAAGTATAATATAATTCAAACAAGGAGAAATATCCATGATATTAGAAACAGAAAGATTATATTTGCGTGAGATGAACCAGGAAGACTTTCCATCATTGTGTAAAATATTGCAGGATAAAGATGTAATGTATGCTTACGAACATGCTTTTGATGATGATGAAGCACAGGGGTGGCTTGACAAACAAATTATGCGATATAGACAATATGGATTTGGTCTGTGGGCAGTAATATTGAAAGAAACCGGTGAAATGATTGGACAATGCGGGCTTACCATGCAGGATTGCAACAATAAGCAAGTGCTTGAAGTTGGTTATCTATTTCAAAAAGCATTTTGGCATAAAGGATATGCCAGTGAAGCTGCAATAGCTTGTAAAAAATATGCTTTTGAAGTATTGAATGCCGATGAGGTGTTTTCAATTATTCGTGATACCAACATTGCATCGCAAAATGTTGCAAAGCGAAATGGCATGACAATAACTGATAGATTTATTAAACACTATTATGGTGTTGATATGCCGCATTTAGTTTTTTCGATTAAACGCAGTAATTAGCATCGATGTTTTTCTTGCAGCAACATTATAATTTTGATATGAATTCTATTTCAATATATTGCACCGAAAAATTAGTAATGTTATAGTTGGATAACTCCAATCTTAACAAACATATGTAGTCTGCATATAATAATTTAAATAGTTATTTTATAAAATGCTAAGAAAGGCGTGTAGTATATTGGATAATAGATATCAACAACAATTAAATAACATACATATGAAAAAAGATGGAAATTTATATCCAAATAATTTAAATATGCTAGAAAATATGAACATGAATAATACTGGATTTATGAGACTTAATATTGTTAAGCAAAGTGATAAAACACCTGTAAATAATGCTACTATAACAATCTATGTTACTGATGGTATGCAAAGAGATATTCCGGTTATGCATTTAATAACAACAATTAACCCGATTAGAATTGAATTACCCATGGCTAATGAATTAGGCACTAAAATTACAGGACCTGAATATAACTTTTCAACATACAATTTAAGAGTAGACGCTTTTGGCTACATTGCAAGGAATATATATAATATACGTTTGTTTCCTAATATCACAACAAACTATGAGATTGGAATGCAAACTGTAACAGATCTTGATGTTCAGCCACTTATTGAGGAAAGGCTTGATTTTCCACCTCACCCAAGGGATACTATAGAGGGTATTCCTTCAACCTCAAGTACTTGGACATTTTCAAGTATTAAAAATCAAATGACAAGATAAGATAATTAATAAAGCACAATGTAGATTAAGCTCTTATTGTGTTTTTTGTTGAAATAATGAATGGTGAAAGTTTGATTTAGACAATACTTGAAGCAAGAAAACAGAAAGTCTCAAAAAGTAGACAAAACTATGTTTTAAATCATTTTTGACACATAATTAACAGCTTGATTGGTTTGATATTCATCAACAAATCTTTTCAAATCAAGCCAAATAAATGAAAAATGTCTCAAATATGATTCGTTTGTCTACTATTTGAGACATTTTTATACGTCTTATTGATTGTTTAATAACTAACCAAATATAAAATTACTAAACAGCTTAAAATAATTTAGAGAATGTGAATTGTAATATTTAAGAATCTAAAAGTTGAATTTTCAATGTAATTTCTACAGGTTTCATAAAATAAATAAAAAGATTTGATTTTCATAAGTGACTTGGCACGCTGTTTGCTTGTTAAATAATTGTCCAAAGGCCTGGATAGATGGATAGAAATATAAAGGAGGATACATAAATGTCAATATTAGAAATATCAAGTCAATTAATTAACGTTTTAGTAACAGTAGAAGATGAAATAGCTTTAGTAAAAATCAACAGACCGAAAGCATTAAATGCATTAAACAATGATACTCTTTCTGATCTTAATAAAATCTTTGATTGCATTGCAGAGGATGATTCAGTAAGAGGTGTAATAATTACTGGAGAAGGAAAAGGGTTTGTAGCAGGAGCTGATATAGTTCAGATGCAAGGTTACAAAAGCATTGAAGGAAGAAAATATGCAGCACTTGCACAAATGATTTTTAATAAAATAGAAAACTTAGAAAAACCAGTAATATCTGCTGTTAATGGCTATGCTTTAGGTGGTGGGTGTGAATTATCATTAAGCTGTGATATTAGAATTGCTTCAACAAAAGCAGTATTTGGACAACCCGAAGTAGGTTTAGGGGTAATTCCATGCTTTGGAGGGACGCAAAGATTACCGCGATTAATAGGTTCAGGTATTGCTAAAGAACTTATATATACAGGAAGGCAAGTTAAAGCAGAAGAAGCCTTATATGTAGGATTAGTTAACAAAGTTGTAGAACCTGAATTGCTAATTGAAGAAGCTAAAAATATGATGAAAACAATTCTTAAAAATGCTTCATTAGCTATTGGATTTGCAAAAGTGGCAATAAATCGTGGTTTAGAGATGGATATTGATAATGGATTGGAATTAGAAAAGGATATGGCCGCCTTATCATTTGCTACAGATGATAAAGATGAAGGAATGAGGGCTTTTGTTGAAAAGAGACCTGCAGTATTTAAAAACAAATAGAACCAAATTAAAATTTTGTTAAGTAAAGATCTTTAATGGACGAAATTATTTTAAAATATAAAAAGCTAAATTAGAGGTGTAGATTATGGACGTATCAGTGGTAATAAGCTTAATTGGCATTTTAGTATCACTCGGATTATTAGTAATACTTATAATGAGAGGAGTTAATATTTATGTTGTAGCTATTCTTTGTTCAATAATAGTAGCTTTGACAGGCGGTATTAATCTTTATGATGGCTTAAAAGAAAACTACATGGGAGGTTTTGTAGGTTTCTTTAAAAGTAACTTTTTGATTTTTTTAACAGGAACAATAATGGGTAAAGCATATGAAGTTACAAACGGAGCTAAATCCATTGCAAAAATGATAGTAGATAAATTTGGACCTAGTATGGCATTGATTTCAATACCATTAGCATGCGGTATCATTTCATATGGAGGAGTAAGCGTATTTGTTGCGAGTTTTGCAGTGTTTCCGATAGCTTTAGAAGTATTCAAACAAGCAAATTATCCAAGAAGGTTCATTCCTGCTGCATTAACTTTTGGTTGTTCTACATGGGCAATGGTTGCTCCAGGGGCACCACAAATACATAATGCCATACCAGCAGCTGCATTAGGAACAGATTTGATGGCTGGAGCAATAAATGGATTTGTTAGTTCAGCATTTATTTTGATATTAGGCAGCATAATATTGATTAAAACTGTAAATAAGGCAAGATTAGAAGGTGAAAATTTTGTGGCCAAACCTATGGATGTATTTCATGATAATGCAACATATCCAAGCGGTTGGTTAGCTGTAATTCCTCTGATATTAACAATTCTTTTAATAAATATAAAAATTGGTGGCAGTACATTGGTGCCATTAGAATTTGGGGTTTTTCTAGGTTCAGTTGCTGTAATAATTCTTTTAAACAAATATCAAGATAATCATAAAATATTATTCAACCTTGGAGAAGCGTGTAAACAATCAGTGGTATCTATATCAAACACTTGTGCAGTAGTTGGCTTTGGAGCAGTTGTTAAAGCGACTATAGCTTTCCCTGTTGTCATTGATGCAATGATATCTATACCCGGCTCACCTTTAGTGGGGGTTGCCATTGGTACAACAGTGATTGCTGGTATTTGTGGGTCAGCTTCAGGTGGATTAGGAATTGCAGCACCTCTTTTAGGACCGGCTTACTTAGCTTTAGGTGTACCAGCTGCAGCAATTCATAGGGTAATGAGCATCTCATCAGCTGCATTAGATTCTCTTCCACATAATGGTTATATAGTAACAGTAACTAATGGTTTATGTAATGAATCACATAAGGATGCATATGGATTAATATTTTGGTTAACAGTCGTTGTACCAGCAATTGGGTCTGTTGTAGCTGTAATACTGTTTTCAATGTTCCCAGCTTTGCCATAATACTTTATATAAAAAGATGATATTTAAGATGAAGGAAAATCGAATTAACTAATAATTAGGAGGATAACATGTTTAAACCATTAAAAGGAGTAAAGGTAATTGATTTAACATATTTTATAGCTGGTCCTGGTACTGCAAGAATACTTGCTGATTGGGGAGCTGATGTTTTAAAAGTTGAGCCATTTTGGGGTGATCCTGGAAGAACAACAGGTGCTGGTATGGGAGCTCCTGCAAACTTTGGCAGCAATCCATTATATAGTTGCTATAATTCTGAAAAAAGAGGAATTGCCATTGATTTAAAGTCAGAAAAAGGTATGGCAATTATGGAAAAACTGTTAGAACAAGCAGATGTATTTGTATCAAGCTATAGGACAAAAGCTCTTGAAAAATTAGGATTGGATTATGAAAGCATTCATAAAAAATATCCCAAAATAGTATGGGCACAAATAAATGGATTTGGAGATTATGGCCCTGCAAAAGACAATCCAGGATTTGATACTGTAGCGTTCTGGGCTCGAAGCGGAGCTATGGCCGATGCAGCTGAAAGAGGAACAACAGTTAATCCGCCAATTGGTTTTGGTGATGCAACAACTTCATGTAGTTTAGCTGGAGGTATTGCAGCAGCACTTTATGAACAACAAAGAACTGGAGTTGGGGCAAAAGTAATGGTTTCCTTATTTGCACAAGCAATATGGAACTTAAGCGCATTAGTGGCGTCCACACAATATGGTGATGAATATCCAAAAACAAGGAAAAAAGCAAACTCACCAGTAATTAATTCTTATGAATGTAAGGATGGGGGATGGATATTTTTAAGTATTCTTGAACATGAGAGGTATTATGAAACGTTCTGCAAGGTAATAGGAAGAGAAGATTTGATAGGAAACAAAAAATATGAAACTACTCTTGCTGCAAAAGAAAATGCTGCTGAATTAATTGAAATAATATCAACAGAGTTTAAAAAATGGACTCAGGATGAAATGGACAAGAAACTGACAGCATTAGATATTGCTCATGAAAAGATACAACATGTAATAGATGCTATAAAGGATCCTCAAGCACGTGCAAACAATTATGTATATGAAGTTGAAAATCGTGATGGAACTAAGTGCTACGTGGCAATGCCTCCAGTTAAGTTTAATACAATTGATGTTGAAATTAAAAATGATGCACCGTTGATAGGAGAAAATAACGACGAAATATTGTTGGAATTAGGTTACACAGAAGAAGAAATTAAAAATTTATCAGAAGAAAATATTATAGCTAAAGTTCCATATGAGAAATCAGAATAAGTATTTTAAGCTATAAAATATCCTTATGTTATTAAAAAATGTTACTTAAGATTATAGTTATAATTTAATACTCAGCGTTGCTGATAATATTACGCAATAATAAGGAGGAAATAAATATGGATTTTAACTTCTCAAAATCTGAAGAAGTGATTCAAAAAGTTGCAAGAGAATTTGCTGAAAAGGAAGTAGCACCGTTAGCAGAAGAAATAGATAGAGATGGAAGATATCCCCATGAAACATTTGATAAGATGGTTAAGTGTGGATTTACTGGTATAGCTGTACCGGTTGAGTATGGTGGATCAGGCGGGGACGATATTACAAAAATTATTGTAATATCTGAAATTGCTAAAAAATGCGGAGCAACAGCCGCTATATTATCTATACATGCAGTGTTTGTACAAACAATATTAAAGTTTGGATCTGAAGAGCAAAAACAAAAATATTTGCCACTAGTTACAAGCGGAGGTAAAAAAACAGCATTTGCATTAACTGAGCCTAATGCAGGATCTGATGCGGCAACAGTAAAAACTACTGCTATATTAGATGGGGATGAATACGTATTAAATGGAACTAAATGTTTCATTACAGGAGGTAATGTTGCTGATTATGTAGTTGTATTTGCATCAACGGATCCTTCTAAAGGAGTTAAAGGATTATCAGCAATAATAGTTCCTACAAATACACCAGGATTTTCAGTTGGTAAGATTGAAAATAAAATGGGTATCAGAGCTTCTCAAACAGCTGAAATAATTTTTGACAATTGCCGTGTTCCAAAAGAAAATCTTGTTGGAAAAGAAGGACAAGGATTTAAAATAGCCATGATTGGACTGGATGGTGCGCGTATAGGTATTGCAGCACAAGCCTTAGGATTAGCTGAAGGAGCATTAGAGGAATCAGTTTCTTATATGAAAGAAAGAGTTCAATTTGGAAAACCTATTGCTGCTTTGCAAGGATTACAATGGTATGTAGCAGAAATGGCGACAAAAATTGAATGTGCAAAATGGATGACTTATAGAGCTGCATATTTAAAAATTTCTGGGCAGCCTTTTACAAAAGAAGCTGCAATGGCAAAATTAAATGCATCCGAGACTGCTAGCTTTGTAACAAATAGAGCTTTGCAAATACATGGTGGTTATGGGTATATGAAAGATTATCCATTAGAAAGAATGGTAAGAGACGCAAAGATTACAGAAATTTACGAAGGTACCTCTGAAATTCACAAGGTTGTAATTTCAAGAGCGGTACTTGGCTAGGAGGGTAATATGAGAATTATAGTTTGTCTAAAACAAGTTCCAGATACTAATGAAGTCAGAATTAATCAAGAGACTGGAACTCTTATAAGAGATGGTGTTCCCAGCATCATGAACCCAGATGATAAAAATGCTCTGGAAGCAGCTTTGAGATTTAAAGATGAATTTGGTGCAGAGTTAATAGCATTAAGCATGGGACCACCACAAGCTAAGGATGTTTTGAAGGAAGCCATGGCAATGGGAGCTGATGAAGGAGTATTGATCAGTGACAGAGCATTTGGAGGTTCAGATACATGGGCTACTGCAACAATTATAGCAGCAGCGATTGAAAAAATCGGAAATTATGACGTTGTATTTTGTGGCAGACAGGCAATTGACGGAGATACAGCTCAGGTTGGACCAGAAATTGCAGAATTTTTAAACATACCTCAGGTAACATATGTGAAAAATGTAAAATATGAAGATGATAAGCTTGAGGTAGTTAGATACACTGAATATGGCGAGTATGTATTTGAAGTGGCTTCGCCGGTCTTATTGACTGCCATAAAAGAGCTCAATGTTCCAAGGTACCCTACAATAAAGGGCATAAATGAAGCATATGGAGATAAGGGTGAAGAAAAGATAAGAGTATTTTGTATTGGTGATTTAGTTGTTGATTCAACACAAATTGGGTTAAAAGGATCGCCAACTAATGTTTATAGATCTTTTGTACCTGTAAAAAATAAGGTTTCAGTGATAATTGATGGCAATGGTTCAAAAGATAAAGCAAATACATTAATAATGAAATTATCAGAATTAAACCTAATTTAGTGAGAGGAGGGACAATAATGGAAAGAGCAAAAGTAAATCAAGGTATTGATCTTAAGGATTACAATGATGTATGGGTTATTGGTGAACTAATCGATGGGAAGGTTCATCCTGTAACAATCGAATTAATAGGTGAAGGAAAAAAATTAGCCGAAAAAATAAATAAAAAATTGAATGTTGTAATAGCAGGATATGGAGTTAAAGACATAACAGAAAAACTGTTAAACTTTGGTGTAGATAAGGTTTTATATATTGAGCATGAATTACTTAAAGATTTTAATACAGAGGGATATGCAATAACCATTTCTGATTTGATAAAAGAAAGAAAACCTGAAATAGTATTGTTAGGAGCAACATCAATAGGAAGAGACATTGGTCCAAGGATTGCTGCAAAAGTTGGTACTGGATTAACAGCTGACTGTACTAAATTAGAAATAGACGAAACTGATGGAAAATTACTTCAAACAAGACCGGCATTTGGCGGAAACTTAATGGCTACTATAATTTGTCCAAATAACAGACCACAAATGTCAACAGTAAGACCAGGTGTTATGGCAAAGGCAGTACATGTGGATTATGCGGCAGGAGAAGTTGAAGTAATAAATCCAGAAATAATAAAAGAAGATTTGAGAGTTAAATTGGTTGAAAAAATTGTGAGTGGAAAGAAAAGAGTAAATCTTATAGAAGCAAAAGTTGTAGTTTCTGGCGGAAGAGGTTTAAAAGAAGCTTCCGGATTTAAATTAATTCAAGAACTAGCCGATGCATTGGGTGGAGAAGTTGGATCATCAAGGGCAGCTGTTGATGCTGGATGGATTGAAAGTCCACATCAGGTTGGACAAACCGGCACAACAGTTAGACCTGATTTATATGTTGCATGCGGAATATCCGGTGCTATTCAACATCAAGCAGGTATGCATGAATCAAAATATATAATAGCCATCAATAAGGACAAAAATGCGCCAATATTTGAAATATGTGATTTTGGTATTGTTGGAGACTTATATGAAATAGTTCCGGCTATGATTGAAGCAATTAATGAAAAACATTTCTTAGAGATATAAATAAACCATTGAAATATAGCTTAATTTGTACTAATAAGCTCGCATTTTGCGGGCTTTTTAATTTTAGATAAGAGTAATAATGTAATTTTAGAATTTGAAAAACCATTTTATTCAACAGAGAATTGTGATATAATCAAATGACAAATTAATATCAATTAATATTTTATATATAACAATTTTTATAATAGGTGGTATATTAAGTGGACAAGAATAATTATAAATATATTTTCCAAGAAATATTGAAAATGACTGACGATGGTTTTATCGTAGTTGATAAATTAGGAAATGTTACTGATATAAATGAACAGTATTGTGATTTTTTGGGAAGAAAGAAAGAGGATGTAGTAGGGTCATCAATATTAAAGGTTATATCTAATTCCAAAATGATTGATATTGTTAGTAAAAAGTATCGTGAGGAAGGTGCTATTCATAAGTTTTTGGAAGGAGAAGCTAAGGAAAGTTCAAATGACATTTTGCTTGTAAATCGTTCTTGCGTATTTGACGAACAAGGAGATGCAATTGCTGGTGTTGCTCAAGTGAAGTTTAAACTTCAGACACTTGATTCTGCTCAAAAATTAATGAAGGAGTACTCAGAACTTCAGTATTATAAAGAAGAATACAAAAAAGTTGAATCCAATCGTCATTCCTTCGATATCATGATAGGAAAAAATAAGAATTTTATTAAAATTAAAAAAAGTGCAATGAAATTTGCAAAAACAGATTTTCCTATATTAATAACCGGTGAAACTGGAACAGGAAAAGAAGTTTTTGCTCAATCCATTCATAAAAATAGCAATAGAAGAGAAAAAACAATGGTCAGCATTAATTGTGCTGCTATTCCTAAAGATTTAATTGAATCAGAGCTTTTTGGATACGAAGAAGGTTCATTTACAGGTGCTAAAAAAGGTGGGAAACTAGGTAAATTTGAATTAGCTAATGAGGGAACAATATTCCTTGATGAAATTGGCGATATGCCTTATGATATGCAATCAAAATTACTTAGAGTTTTACAAGAAAATGAAATTGAGAAATTGGGTGGAACAAAAACTACTAAAATTGATGTTAGAGTAATTGCAGCCACTCGTCAAAATTTACAGGAAATGATCAAACAAGGAACGTTTCGAGAGGATTTATATTATAGGCTTAATGTTGTAAATATTGAAGTGAGCCCTTTGAGAGAACGAAGGGATGATATTGTTTTATTTGCAAATTATTTTTTAGATAAGCTTAACTGCAAATACAAATCAGTTATAACTATAAGTGACGAAGCATTGAGTTGCTTAAATAATTATAATTGGCCAGGAAACATAAGGGAGTTAGAAAATGTAATAAAAAGCGCCTTTGCTTCTTGCGAAAATATGACTATTCAGCTTAATGATCTGCCTTCAAAAATGATTTCATGTAATGCTGACATTGATGAAAATTGCAGCAATAAAAAACTAAAAAATTTAGTAAACAACTATGAAGCTTTATTGATTAAGGATGCATTAAAAAGAAACAATAGAAACGTACAAGATACAGCCGAAGAGTTAGGAATACATAGAAGTTTGTTATACAAGAAAATGGAAAAGTACGAAATCTTATAAATGTCTATTAACAGTGTGATTCCTTGGAAAGATAAAAAACCTGATAATACATAAATATGTTTTATTGATTCTAATGTTGAAATAGAAATGAATTTGAGTAATGACTGAGAGGAGTATTTTCAATTATTCGTGACATCAACATTGCATCTCAAAATGTTGCTAAACGAAATGTAATGACAGTAACAGACAGGTTTACTAAACATTACTATAGAGTTGATATGCCTCATTTGTTTTTTTCATTAAGAATAGCAAATGAGCATATAGTGAGGGGGATTCAATGAAAAAGAGTATTGTATATTGGGGAATTTGCATAGTATTCTTTATAATATATTTCAAATTGTTGGGATTTATATGGAATAATTATGTCACCTTTGATTCTAATCTTGCTATTACAAATGCAATTCAGGTTTTTATTATCATTTTTTTAAACATTCCTCTTTCAGTTATAAGCACTGAAAAGGTATTTAAAATAATCAGAAATAATGACAATTAATTCAATGATTCAATACATACTAAAATACCGGGGGAAAGTAACATGGAAATTATATTTTTGCTTGTAACGATACTTATTTTATTCTTAATTATAAAAGGTGCAGTTCATCAGGGTACACTTGACGCACTTAAAGAATTTGAAGATTATTTAGATAAAAAGGAAAAAAGTAAAACAGAATAAAGGATTTTGTGTATATATAATATTTTGTTGACATAAATATTCTGTTATGCTAAAATTCATATGTAATTTACATAATACAAATATATTTTTTGTTTTCTAGGGTTCCGCAATTTATATTGGCAGGTCCGAGAGAAAACGCACAGTTGACTGTGTACACGGAAGGATAAAAGCCTGGGAGATATTGAATAATATTTCTATGGGCTTTTTTATTTTATTAAACTAATTTGGAGGTATTTATTATGAAAAAGTTTATTATTGAAGATTCTTTTTGGAGTTTATTTCCTGATGCAAAAATAGGAATTGTTATTTGTAATGGCATAGATAATTCTATAAAAGATAAAGAACAATTTGCTGAAATGATTTCACATGGAGAAACGGAAGCATTGAAATATTTGCAGGATCCAGAATTCAGCAATAACCGTGTAATAAAAGTATGGAGAGAAGCATTCCAGAAATTTAAAACAAAGAAAGGTGTAAGGGCTTCTATTGAGGCATTGCTGAAGCGAGTTCATAATGGAAATCACATTGGAACTATTAATCCACTGGTTGATATTTATAATTCTATTTCATTAAAGTATGCATTGCCTTGCGGCGGTGAGGATATTGACAAATTTGCAGGTAATATTAGGTTGACTGCGGCTGTTGGAAATGAGGAATTTATTCCTCTTGGAACAGATGAAAATTCACCTCCTTATGAAGGTGAAATAGTCTACAAAGATGATATGGGCGCAATATGCAGATGTTGGAACTGGCGTGAAGCAGTAAGAACAATGCTTACTGAGAATACAAAAAATGCTTTCATGTGTATTGAATCAGTTGATGAAACTAGGTCTGCGGAATTTGAGAACGCATTAAATGATCTGGCTGCAAATGTAAGTGATAACTTAGGCGGAACATGTAAAATTTCTGTGCTGGACATTAATAACAAGGAACTAGTAATAGAGTAATTTACATGAGGAAAGGCTGTTTTATCACGATCTTGATAATCGCTGATGAAACGGCCATTATCCCCTAAGAGTTGCTATCAATGCATTTGTATTTAATAACAAATTTATTCCATCTTCAATGGATTTAACTAATATAGTTGCTTCTTTTAAGAGTGCGCCGCACATGCCTTCCTTTTCCAGTACTGCTACAGAAAGAGAGGCAGCTTCAAACATTTTTATATCATTATATCCGTTTCCAAAGCACATTGTTTTGTCTTTGCCAAGTTCATTTACGATTTTTAATTTATAATCAGCAGCATTATCTTTTGGAAAAGTTTTTAATGTTAAATTAAGTCCTTCACATTCCTTTGCTGCAGAGCCATATGTATCTGCAGTAAGCACATACACATCAGCCATGTTGCACAGAATTGATAATTTTTCTCTTGTTGATCTGGAGATTATTCCATTTACAGCAATAGTACCGTTATAATCAAATACTATGTGCTCTATACTGTAGGAACATCTGCCGGGTATATTAATATTTATCACTCAATCACCTCGTTAATTATTCATATACATTATATATTCTTTAGTCCTTGAATCAACAGGATTATTAAATATTTCATCAGGACTTCCCATTTCTACCAAGGTGCCATCTTCCATATACATCACACAATCAGCAATTCTTTTAGCTTGAGCCAGGTTATGAGTGACAATTATTATGGTGTATTCATTTTTTAGTTCTAGGAGCATTTTTTCAATGTAAGAGGTATTTTTAATATCCAATGCAGAACAAGGTTCATCCAGTAAAATTATTTCAGGATTTACAGTCAAACATCTTGCTATAACCAGACGCTGCTGCTGCCCTCCTGATAATCTGGAAGCCGGCATGTTCAAATCATCTTTGACCTCTTCATATAGATTTGCTTTTTTTAAATTATCAACAACAATATTATTTAATCTATCTTTGTTTTTTTCTCCATAATAAATTGGAGCGTAAGTCATATTTTTATAAATTGAAAATGGAAATACAACAGGATTTTGAAATACCATTCCTATGGAATTCCTTAGTCTTTGAAGAGGCATATCATTTATATTCTTATTATTAAATATAATACTGCCTGATATATTTCCTCCATATTCCTCAACTGTTTTATTTAATGATTTTAAAAATGTAGATTTACCACAGCCCGATGGTCCGATTATGGCAGTAATTTTATTCTTTTCAAAAGAAGCATCAATATTTTTTAATATATTGTTTTTACCATAGCTTACACATAAGCCCTCAGTATTCAAAATAATTTCGTTCATTTATATATCCTCAATATTGCCGACAAAGTGGCAGATTAAATTGATTAAAAGCACAATAACAATTAATACAAAGGCAGTACCGTATGCCATTTCAACAGATAATCCTTCATTAACCAAAATATATAAATGGTATGGTAACGCCATAAATGGATCTGTTAATTTTGAAGGAATTCCTGAAATTATAACAGCCCCTGTAAACATTATAGGTGCTGTGGCTCCCATGGCAAACACTACACCTAATCCTAGAGAAGTCATTATATATTTAAATGCATTTGGAATAACAAGCTTTACAATTGTATAACTCTTTGGTATACCAAGGCTCAAGGAGCAAATAAACTGCTCATTTGAGGTTTCTTCCAACGCCTTTTTAATTCTTATAGAAATAAACGGTATAATCATAATTGTTAAGGTAATTGATGCACTCATCAGACTTTTATTCATTCCTAAGCCTACTATCAACAATGAATATCCAAACAACCCTATTACAACAGACGGAATTCCTGCCAGGCATTGCAGTGCTTGTAAAATGTAATGTTTTACTGTTTTATTTTCACAATAAAATACTAAGTAAATTGCAGTACATAAACCTAATGTTCCTCCAAACAGGCCGGACAACAGTCCTGACAAAAGAGAACCTGCAATTGCAGGAAATATGCCTCCAGCTGTTCCTAAAGGGATTCCTTTTGGCGAACTGAAAATAAATTCAGTTGAAATAACATTAAAGCCTTTGTACAACAAGTATGAAAATACTCCAATTGTTACAGATATAATTGTTAATCCTGATAATATAACCCAAAGCTTAAATATAAAGTCCTTAATTTTATTTTCCACTAGAATCACCTCGATTCTATTTTATTTATCTTATCAGCAATTAATTGAATGATTAAAATTATAATTATTAATATGAGTCCTGCGGCATACAATGCCGAATAATGAATGCTTTTGTAGGTTGAAGTTCCCATTTCAAGCGCAATTAAAGAAGGAATTGTTTCAGCCCTTCCTAACAGTCGCGGGAATATAGGTGAATTTCCGGTTACCATCATAACAGCCATTGTTTCACCCATAGCCCTGCTAAAGGCTAACAGCATATTGACAAAAATACTGTTTGCTGCATAGGGAAGCATTACTTTTCTCATAGTATACCATTTTGATACTCCTAAGGACTGAGAGGCAGTATAAAATTTTCTTTTTCCCTTTTCAAAGGTTTCAGTGCAGCCTGTAACTATATACGGAAAAAGCATTACTGCTAAAAGTATTCCGCCTGCCAACACACTTTCACCAGTTGCCATGTTTAAATTATTTTCTAAAAACTTAACCAGAATAATCAAGCCCACAAAACCAAAAATTACAGAAGGAATACCGGCTATCATATCAATAAATGACAATATTATTTTTGAGTATTTTTTATTGACATGAAAGCTTAAAAACAGTGCACAGCCTACTCCCAGCGGTGTTGCTATAAAAATAGCTAAAAATGAAACATATAGAGTTGCAAGTATCATAGGAAGAAATGAGTATTTTTCAATGCCTAATGGACTCCAGGTGTCTCCAAATAAATATTCTTTTATTTGAACTTCTTTAAAAAAAGGAATGCTTTCTTTTAATATATAAAAAAATACCAGCAGAACTAAAATACTTGACAATATAGCTCCAATGGCAATTAAATTTTTAAAGATTTTTTCTTTATACTCTTTCATGATGACTCCTAACTGTCATAGTCATTACTTTACATTTCATTGTCAATCTAACCGAGCATGAAGAATCTCATAATAATATGGATTCTTCAGTTCGTCTAGAAGGTAATTTATTTTACAGGTACAAAACCCATAGATTCTACAACTGCTAATCCTTCTTCACTCATTACATAATCCATGAATGCTTGTTGGGGAGCAGTAAGTTCACCGCTAAATATTGCTATTAAAGGTCTTTGAATTATGTAGGAACCATTAATAATATTTTCTTCAGAAGCTTCAACACCATCAACACTTAATGTTGCAACCTTGCCTATATTTTGGTTAACAACTCCAAAAGAAGCATATCCGATAGCATATTCGTTTTCAATTATTTTTGTAACCAATGCTCCCATTGAAGGAGCTTGAATAGCATCTGCTTTAACCTGCACATCACCCATTACTTTAGATTGGAACACTTCGTGAGCACCGCCGCCTATATCTCTTGTAACTACAATTATTTCTTTATCAGGAAGTGAAGAATCTAAATCTTTCCAAGTTTTGAACTCACCTGAAAATATTTTTATTATTTCATCCTTTGTTAAGTTGTCCTTAACTGTTAGTACAGGATTGTTAGGATTTACACCCAATGTTAAAGCATCTATGCCAACTTTAAATTCCTTTAATTCAGGAAGCTGTTCCTTTTCAGTATCCTTTACTGTTCTTGCCACCATTCCAAAGTCACTTGTCTGGTCAATAACTGATTTAACACCTTGTCCAGAACCACCTGCTGAAACATATATTGCTATGTTTTTTTCAGGGAATGAAGCATCAACCTTGTCCCATGTAACATTACCTTCAATAAAATTTGTAGAAATAGAAGCCATTACAGGAGCAAGAGTAGATGATCCGTTAAATAAAATTTGAGGATTAAATTCATCTTCCTTTGGTTCTTCAACCACCGGTGTTTCTGCAGGAGCTGCATTTGGTTCAGCAGCAGCTGGTTTTTCAGTACTGCAGCCTGCAAGTACCATTAAAAGTATTAAAAGAATACCTAAAACATTTAATTTTTTCATTTTGCACCTCATTTATATTCTTGTCGATAATTAATAATATAACATAAATTGGCAATTTAATATAATGAAACAATTTCATTATTCCAAGTCAGTTATTAAAAAAAGTAATAATAAAACAAAGATTTAAGTTTATTTTTTATGAAACAGAAGAAATAGGTTCATGCATTTTTTAGTCAATTATACAAATTTTGTATAATATGTGATATAGTTGTGTTATAATATTGTAAACGATTGCAATTTACAGATAATTAACGGGGGGATTTTATGATATTTATGCCATTTATATGCCTAGGCATTGGATTGTTGCTGGGATTGCGCCATCTGTCACAAAAAATGTTGAGCATAGCAGACAAAGTTATTAACGTTGCTTTGGTGTTGTTAATGCTGACCATTGGATTAAACATAGGTATAAATGACTCAGTTATGCTGAATTTGCATTCAATAGGCTTTAACTGTCTGATTATTTCTCTATGTGCTATTTTTTTCAGCGTTTTATTTACTGTAATAGTAGAAAAAACTTTACTGCCTTTGGAAAAGTTAAAGAATAGGATATGTGCAGAAAATGTCAATATCAGTGATGAAATTAATATTTCGGATGAAGAAGTTAAGAGTGGTTCTATACTTGTATGGATCATGCCTGCAAGTATTGTTTCAGGAGTAATTATCGGTTATTTTCTGTTTCCGGATAATTTAATATATGTCCTTGACTATTTGCTTACTGGTTCACTTATAATTTTATATATGAGTGTCGGTTTAAGCCTTGGCTGTAATATTAATGTATTCAAATATATAAAAATACTTGGCTTCAGAGTTGTTTATATTTCTATAGCTATTCTTATAGGCAGTATTACAGGTGGAGCAATTTCTGGAATTGTTCTTAAACTGCCTCCACACATATCAATAATTTCAGCGAGCGGAATGAGTTACTACAGTCTAACTGGAGCATATATGACACAGGTATATGGAATTGAAACGGGCACATATGGTTTTATAGTAAATGTCATGAGAGAGTTCTTTACAGTGTTGCTTTTGCCTTTTCTTATAAAAATAAGCACAGGAAGTCCTATTGCCGGAGGAGCTGCGGGAAATATGGATACAATGCTTGTTCCAGTAACAAAATTTGTTGGAGTTGAAATTGGATTGGTAACATTGATTACAGGTGTTATATTAACTTTTACAGTTCCGTTTATGCTTCCGATTTTATGCGAAATATTTTAAGGTTGTATGAAATACTCAATCAGGAGATTTGAAAATGAAAATATTTAAAAACGCTATTTCTCTTTTTCCAGTAGTAACTATAATTTTAGGCCAATTAATAGGGTTTATGGCATTTAACGATATATATCCTCAAAGATTTAAAGATTTAGTAATATACACTGATATTTCAATAATTTTGTTATTATTATTTTTGTTTATCACCAAAGTTATGAAGAAAAAGAACAAAATAATATACTTAATTTTTGTACCGCTTATTGTTGGTTGTGCTATATATTCAATGTGGTCTTTTAGTAATAATTCTATTAATATGGAGCCATTTCCAACAATTCATATAAGCACTCCGGATGCAAAAAATCCTGAAATTAAGTTAGTGACCTTTGAAACTTATGTTGTAAATAAAAGTAAAAAGACCGTAGAAGCAAAATTTTACTTTACAAAGGAAGATGGAACTGAAGAGTGGTATCCGTATTATGGTATTATACCTGATTTACATGTTACAGAATTATATCATCTTGAACCTGAAAAAGTGGAGCATATAAGTTCTGAAGTGATTGTCAAGACTGATGATCTTAGATTAATCACTTCCCACTTTACAGATGCTGATGTGAAATATGAAGTTATAAAATAAATGGGGGAAAAAATGTCAAAAGAAATTGCTTGGCGTGTTATTATTGTGTATTTGACTTTGGTTATAATTTTTTACTTTTCAAAACCGTACAGGTTGGGAGGTTATGAAGAATTAGCAATTACCAGATGGAATTATGATATAGAAGAAATAGAGCCAAATAAAACTAAAATCTCTTACGGCGTATTTTTCACCAATAAAAGTTTAGGCAATATATTCATAAGAATTCTTAAACCAAATTATAAAACTGAAGTATTAAATAGTATAGAATATGATAATGTAATTATTCTTAATAAGGAAATAGTGCCTGAAGAAGTGTTGGAGGTTAATTGGAGTATAATTGTAGATAAACAAGGGCTGACAGTTAAGGATGCTAAAGCAATTTTGACAAGCGTGGGAATAAATGCAAGGGTTAAGGGTGAAAAGATTATAGAACACGATATGGTTGGAACATTTAATCATTATTAAAGGAATAAATGGGGGATGGGATAATGAGAAAGTGGATGTTGTATAGAAGATTATGAAATTTTAAATAAGGAATACAATTATGAATAGAAATAAGAAATTGAAAATAATAATTATAATACTTACATTGATTATGGCAGTTTCAATGATTTTGACGATTCAATTTGATGATTCAAGTATAGAATATATATTCAGGTTTTTGTGGCTTGTTTTAGCGTTTATAATTACTGTGTTGCGAGGCGTGTGGGTTATAGTTGAGGATAACAATAAAATAGCCGGATATATTTATTTTATAATGGCTTTCGCTTTTATTGGATTTGTTTTATTTGTATATATTAATTATTGAGGTAAGTAGGGTTTATGAAGAAGGGCAGGGCACTGCAATATAGAACTTATCATATGATTATATAGGATGGAAAGTACTATCTAATAAAATCATAACTTAAATATTAATATAAGTTGTAAAATATTTCTATTTATATGTAAGATTGTGTAACAAATCTTTTGCTTTTCTCGTCTTATAATATAATGGATATATTTTAAAATATTGGGGTGAGATTATGATGAGAAAATATAAAATTAAAGACTTTTCAACTCTAATAATGATATTTTTTATATTATCTTTGTACCTTTTTTACACAAGACCAGTAAATTTATATGATGTAATAAATAGCGGTTCTGTAAGATCTGTTTTTGTAAATGTAATATATAATGATTTAGAAGAAGACGAAGTTCTCAAGGGTCCTAATGAATATAGTATTACATTAAAAAAAGAGGAATTTGATGAATTTATGAAAATATTAAATAAGTATGAATATTCAAAGGCTCCAAAGATTACTTCTTATTTGTTTATACCTGCAAAGTATAGTTATAGAATAATAGATTGCACAATAAATTATGAAGGAAATATATTACACCAACAAGTAAATGTGTATTCTGATGATGAAGTGACATTCTACAATAAAAGTGGTGAATATAGAAACTATTTGGTAAGAGAGAGTGATGAAAACTTATTTGAAGAATTGTTTAGCTGGTTAGATGAGAGATATATTATATCTGAGCAATAGTAGTGTCGCATATATGTATTTGTTATTGAAACATTAGAAATAGAAAAAATTTGAAATGCAATCTTATAAGTGGAAAAGGGGATTGTATGAAGAAATATGGGGGAATATTTGTGTTGAAAAATAAATATATAATGGCTATTAGTATTTTATTTATTGTTATAGGTATTTCTGCCTTATTTAAATTGTATTTAACAAATAGAGATTTAATAACACTAGTTGATGAAACGGAAAAAAAGTACCAGGAACTTAGAGTTCAAAAGTCACATGATAATTATATGGAAGCAAAAATGCTGAAACTATCAGTAATTGAAGATAATTTTAAATGGATGAAGGATGTTGAAAAAACTGATAAGATAACATTAGAAAACTATGATGGCAATATTTTAGATATAAAAGAAGATACATCAATAAATAAAATTATACTTCAAGGGTTATTTCTAGGTGAAAGTATTATTACAGATGATGATTATATTAGTGTTCAATTGCATAATGATTACCGTCTTCATTATATTTTACAATATCATTTCAAGGATACTATCAACGAAATATTAATATTTGACGATGGAACTATAAAATATAAGGATTCATATTACCGTTCTCCTATTTTATTATGCGCGGCTCAATCATTAATGCCAATTGCACAAGAAGTGAATCATATTGAGAATAATGCAATTAGTGCAATGGTTAATTCCAATATGGCTACTTGCTCAAATTATATGTTATCGGAAATTGATAAGTCATATATGGAACAAGGATTGACGGAGTTATGGGATAATGCAGTTAGACTAAGGGCTTCGGCACATTTCATTAATAAAAATATGGTCAAGGTTGACGATAATATCGAAGAAACATTCGAAATGCTTGTGACTAAATCGAGTGGATATAGTGAAGGAAAACAAGTTGATATGTATATTTTTGCCGTAAATGGTGGAGAAGTAAATCACGTAAAATTAGTATATGAAGATGTTGAAGAAATTTATAAATTAAAAACAGAATTAAGTAAAGACAATAAGTATTTATATTTTGATAATATTTGGACTGCTGATTGATGATTTGAATAGTTATGTTTAATGAAATGGGGGATGTTAGATGGGCAGATGGGCAGGTTTAGGTTTTAGCAGAGCTTCAGTACTAAAAACAATAATTGTGTTTATTATTGCAATTATCGTAATGAGTTATTTATTTCGATACCTTGTTAAGTCAAATAAAATAAAACCAAGTAAACTATCAAAGTTATTTTATATGGATGATGAACAATACGTCAAGTATTGGGGGAAGGAAAGACGTAAGGGTAAAATATTGTTCGTTTTATACATGGATGTTATTATAAGCATAACCATATGGGGTACTACCATCGTGGTCATAGCAGCGACAGATGGAGATTTCAGTAAACTTAAAAATACTTTGCCTATATTTTATGGTTATTTAATCGGAAGCACAATAGGCTATCCACTGAGATGGAATATAAATGAAAAAAAATATAAAGAGTTAACAAAAAATATTGAGTAAGTAGAGAAAATTCAATGCAAAAGGACGGTTAACAGATGATATACAATTTTAAGTCGATTATTCACAAAGAAGGCAATAGAGCATTTATAAAGATTCCATTTAATGTCTGGGAGAAGTGCGGTCAAAAAGGACTTATACCTGTTAAAGTTGAAATATCTGACATTTCTTTTGAGTGCAAACTTGTTCCAAAAGGCAACGGTATTTATTATATACCTGTAATAAAGGAAGTATGCAAAAAAATTGATTTTGATAATGAACTTGATGTACGTTTTAAAATAATTGATGGACTTAGTCGAATAAACTCAAATAGCCCATATAGCAAAGAACATCCTATAAGAAAAATTGATGGCATAACCTACATAAAACAACCGCATAATGGATGCTGCGGTCAAACGAGCCTTGCCATGCTTGCAGGTATTTCTGTTGACGAAGTTATAAAAATAATGAATAGTTCAAAACATCAAGCCAGCATTAGCAAGGTCATAGAAACATTAGACTACTTCGGATTTTCTTATAAGAAACCGGTTTATACTAAGAGCAGCAATGTTCAATTGCCTAAATGTTGTATTATAAATGTTAGAGGAGAAAACAAAAGTCATCTTTCAATATATTATGATGGTAAATATTACGACCCTACACATGGGATATTAGCGGTGTATCCATATGAAAATTTAATTAGTTATATAGAAATATTCGTATGAGTTGACTGTAAAATATTCGGACAGGTTGTATTAAATAAGCAAAAGATGTTGTATTAGATGGACTGAATTTATTGACACTTTTATCAATCTATTAGAAAAAAGCTGTGTCATTTAAAAAGTGATATTTAAAAAAATCAGTGGACTACCAGGAGGAGAATTAAATGAAAGAAATAATAATAAACGGTGAGAAGTTAATAATCAGAAGGTCTAAGCCATCTGATGCTGAAGCATTAATCAATTATATCAATACCGTAGCAGGAGAATCTGACTATTTGTCATTTGGAATCGGAGAGTTTGACATGAACGCTCAGCAGGAAGAAGTATTTATAGAAAACATATTAAAAAAAGATAATGCCATATCAGTAGTGGCAGAAGTAGGCGGAAAAATTGTAGCAAACTTAAACTTCTCGGGAGGTTCGAGGAAACGACTTGCTCATGTTGGAGAATTCGGTATAAGTGTTCTGAAGGAATATTGGGGATATGGAATAGGGGATGAACTTATTAAGTACCTGATAGACTGGAGCAAGAGTTCAGGTATTATCAGAAAAATAAATTTGAAAACCAGAACAGACAACTTAAAAGCAATAAAACTATATAAGAAGCTGGGTTTTGAAGAGGAAGGTATGTTGAAAAGGGACATTTTAATAAATGGAACATTTTATGATACTCTATGCATGGGTATGATGATTGATTGATATTATGAGCTAGGGGGATATTATGAGCATATTGAATTCATTTGACAATGAAACGGAAGAAATTTTAAAGCCGAGCTGTGTTACAGGAAAAATAGACAATTTTCCTGAAGTTGTTGTTGCTACGTTCAGTGACAAGATAATCAACCTGGTTAAAAATATGGATAGTGCAGTACAGATAAGTGATATGTCGGCAGGATATACTATTCCAATTTACAAAATAAATTATGATGGCAATGATGTTGCTGTATATCAAACAATACTTGGAGGTGCAGGTTCCGCAGGCCTCATGGAAGAGGTAATAGCCAAGGGAGGCAAGAAGTTTGTGTTCTTCGGTTCATGCGGAACATTAGACCAGGGCATTGCTGCAGGTCATTTTATAGTACCGGTTGCTGCATACAGAGATGAGGGCACCAGCTACCATTATGCGCCGCCGGCTGATTATATAGAAGTACGTACAGCAGATAAACTTGCCGGTATTTTTCAGCAGTTGGATATTCCTTACATAAAGACGAAGACTTGGACAACAGATGCCTTGTACAGGGAAACAAGAAAAAATATGATGAATAGAAAATTGGAAGGATGTCTGGCAGTTGACATGGAATGTGCATCAATTATGGCAGTGAGTCAATTTAGGAATGTTGAGCTGTATCAATTCTTGTATGCTGAAGACACATTGGATGGAATTGAATGGGATTCACGGACTATGGGTAAAATCAGCAGAAGCACATTTGAGAAATATCTGCAGATAGCGCTGCAGGTAGCATCCAGAGTGTAATATATAGATAAATCAGGAGATCGTATGAACAAAAAAAATAAAATTGAATTACCTAAAGAAAAAAGAGAAGAGATGATTTTTAAAATTAAGAATTACTTTTTAAATGAAAGAGATGAAGAATTAGGCGATTTGGCTTCAATTATGATTTTTGAATTTATAACAGAAGAGTTGGCAGCAGAGTTTTATAATCAGGGAGTCTATGATTCCTATAAATATATGAATGACAGATGTGAAGATTTACTGTCCATTCAGAAATATTAATATAAGTTCATTAGTGCTATAACGGAAGTAGGTAATTGATTAATATTTAAAATCTATGGAGGAATTATGATTTGCTGCAGAGACATACCATTTAATGAGATTTCAATAATTAAAGAATTATGGAAAAAAACAAGGAATACCATGAAAATATTTCAGAGAATTTTGGAGACCTTTATGCGGATTTAGTTTTCGAAGAACGTATGAATCATTTCAGTTCTTTTGATAATGAACATTTAAAAATTACAGCAGCACAAGAATCTGACAACAACATACTGGGATATGCCATTTCTACATTTGAAGAACATGAAGGGTGCATTCATTCCCTTCATGTTGCTGAAAATTATCGTGGCTCAGGAATAGGAAAAAAATTGATGAACAGTCACATAGACTGGCTGAACGAAAACGGTTGTAAAGATATTTCCATAACAGTGGCTGTGGAAAATTTAAATACCATTGAGTTTTATAAAAGCTTAGGATTTAAAGAAAACACAATTGAAATGAGATTAAAATAATTTGAACAGTTATAAGGAAAGAGTAAGGAGGAACGATATGATAGAGGTAATGTTTGGAGAAAGCGAAGGCGGAGGCATGAAGGCAGCAAAGAATTACCAAAAGCCTGACATTGACAACATGGCGATTTCATATATGGGCACTGGGAAGAAGCCTGATAGAGAAGAACTTGAGAAGATGTTTGAAGGTCAAGCAGTCGGTGGCAATTCATCACAGGTGGTTTGCATTCCGTTCTTACTTGATATGGGACATATAGACGTTCCGGTTGACAGCGAATACAGAAAAAATCTAATAATTGATATGTATACCATAAATGGATTTAATGACAGTGATGTTATGAAAAGTCTTGAAGAGGCGTGGGCAAAATACCTTAGTGAAATAGAGAAACTTAAGAGATATGCAGCTCTTGGAGAAGACATCCGCTTATGGTACAGCGATGCCCCATATTCCGTGTGTGGGTTTTATTTTGTGTGTAATTTATTAAAAGAATATGACTGCAGTGTTTTTGCTGTGAAGCTCCCCCACCATGTGCAGATTTCAGACAATGAAATACAATTTTACACCACATGGGGAGAAGTAGCAGCTGGAAAGTTCTATGAATTTCTTCCTTTGGCAAAAGAATTGTCTGCTTGTGAAATACGTTCCTATGCATCAAATTGGACTGAATTAAAGGAGGAAAAAAGTACTTTGCGCGCTGTTGTTAACGGAAAGGTCATAGGTGTGCCGGAAAATTTTTATGACCACATCATTCAAAAGGAAATCCCGGACGGTGAATTTATCATGGCTCGATTAATAGGAAAAATACTAGGAAAATATCCTCTTGGAGTCGGTGACTGGTGGTATGCCAAAAGAATCAATATGATGATAGAACAAGGGAAACTGGCTGTAGTGAAAAAAAATAAAGAAATTTACAGCCAAACACTAAAAAAGATGTAGGTTATTATATGTAAGATACTTAATGTGCAAAAAATAGAGAAAAAAGTAACATGATGAATTAATTAAGAAGATTTGATACGTTCAGTTATTGACATATGACATGAAAAGAGATATAATTTCATTAAACAACATATGTCATAAATATTGACTATAACTAAATATAGTAAAAATTTGACGACGATGCAAGTCTATTTTAATGGAGGTAATTATGTCTTACAGTCCTTTATTAGGAAGTTCCACAACTCATACAAAAGTTAGGACTCCGGAAAACGTTTCTAGATTTTCGGGTTTGTGTTCAGTTTGCACATCAAGTTGTACCGGTACATGTGAAATAGGGTTATCTGCACTTAGAGGTTCAGAAGCAATTTATCCATATGAAACTGATGTAAACCAATTTGCTTCTGAAAAAGAATATCCATTGGATTTCTCTCATTTTAATGTTAATGGAAGAGTTTTTGGTACAGTTGGATGCGAAGAAGACGCCTATGCTGCTACATATCCAAAAGCTGATATAGATATAGATTTTGGAGTTGAAAACAAAATAAAAATGAAGGCTCCAATAATTTTGCCAGCCATGGCAAAGTTGAATTGGAAGGATTATTATGCAGGGGCAGCCATGGCCGGTGTCCTAGTGGTTATAGGAGAAGATGTAGTTGCAAAAGATAAAAACCTCCTCATAGAAAACGGAAAAGTTGTTTCCTCACCGCTAATTAATGAAATGGTTAATTCCTTCAGGCAGTATTATAGAGGTTATGGTGATATAATTCTGCAGGCAAATTATGACGATGAGAACTTGGGAGTATTGGATTATGCCATAACTAAACTTGGAGTGAAATCTGTGGAGATGAAGTTCGGCCAGGCAGCTAAAGGTATTCAAGGCATGGGAAGGGTAAAAAGCATAGACGATGCAATTAAATTTCAAAATATGGGATATTTGGTCTATCCTGATCCTTCAGACCCTGAAATTGCTGAAAATTATAAAAATGGAAAAGGGCAGGTTTTTGAAAGAATAGGCAAGCTTCCTATGTGGAATGAAGAAATACTTATTAAACGTGTTGCTGAATTAAGGAACTTAGGAGCAGAACATATATGCTTTAAAACTGGTCCTTTTGATCCAAAGGATCTGGTGAGAATTATCAAAATTGCTTCAGCAGCAGGAGTTGATTTAATAACATTTGACGGAGCAGGCGGAGGAACCGGAAACAGTCCTGTGAAGATGATGAATGAATGGGGTATACCAACAGTTTATCTGGAAAGCATGCTCTATGATATATTAAAAAAATTTAAGTTTAGAAATTATAATCTCCCTCAAATTGCCATAGCAGGAGGATTTGCATCCGAAGATCAAATTTATAAAGGATTGGCCCTTGGAGCTCCATACATAAACTTTGTTGCTGTAGGAAGAGCAGCCATGGCAGCTGCAATGTCCGGTAAAAAAGTAGAAGAATTGATTAATTCAGGCACAGTACCAAAAGAGATACAGCGTTTTGGAAGTACAAAGGAAGAAATATTTGCAGATATAAGAGAACTGAAGTTGTATTATGAAAATGCTGAAGACATTTCAGCTGGTGCAATTGGTGTTTATTCTTATATAAACAGATTGTCTGCAGGAATGAAACAGCTCATGGCCTTAAACCGAAAGTTCAAATTAAGCAACATAGACAGATGTGATATAATTCCAATGACAGAACTTGCAGCACAAGTAACATGTCTGGATACTTATGATGACATATTGATAAGAGAGTTGGAAAAGTTGTAGTCAAATAAATATATAATTAGGTGGGTTCAAGAAATTCTTGAACCTTTTTTTATTTAATTATTGACATATGACGTAAATAAGTTATAATAAAAATATAAATAACATATGTCATAAACTATAACGTTAATAGTTGGCAAGCAATTAAAATAAATTTAAAAGGAGTGTAATTATGAAAATAGCAATTCCAGCAGAAGAGAAATCTATGGGCTCCAACATAAATGAGTCCTTTGGCCGTGCACCATACATACTTCTGTACAATACAATTACAAAAGAAAGCGAATTTTTGGATAACAGCGCCGTTGTAGCACAAGGAGGAGCCGGAGTAAGAGTGGCACAGGTAGTTGCGGATAATGGAATAAAGGCTCTTATTACACTTCGTTGCGGTGAAAATGCTGAAAAGGCATTGCGTAGCGCAGAAGTGCTGATCTACAAAGGGATTAACGGAACTGTAAAACAAAATACTGAAAAGTTTATCGCAGAAGAACTACATCTATTAGATGAGTTTCATGAAGGATTTCATGGACAATAGAAATAATCTGAGTGATTGAGTAAAAAAGATAATTTATTAATTAACAAAAAATGCTGAAATAATTTATAAACTATAAATTAGCTAATTTCATTATGTCATGATGACTAATTAAATGTATTAGTTGTTTATGAAAGAATATATTTGTGCTATTAAGTGTGCGTAAAATATAATGTTTTTGATTCATAACAATAGCCTGTAATCATATAAATATAATAAAACATATTTGTAGGAGTACTTATGATTGCTGATAGAGTTACAGATAATGATTCTGACATTAACCAAGGATGTATTACAATAGGCAGACTGGCTCCGGATTTTGCTGCATCTTCTACTCATGGAGTTGTTACCATGTCACAGTTCAGAGGAAAGTGGGTGTTGTTTTTCAGTCAGCCGGGAGATTTCACTCCTGTATCTGAAACTGAATTAATTTCCTTTACACAGCTCTACCAGGAGTTTGTTAAAAGAAATGTTCAACTATTAGGAATAACAATAGACAGTACTTTGGCCGACATTGAATGGCTAATGGACATATCTGTAAGAACAGGCATGACAATTCCATTCCCCTTATTGTCCGATAGGAATGCAGAAATAGCAAATCTTTATAATATGGTAAACCCTGACAGGGTATTTGAAGAAAGTGTAAGGGATGCTTTTATAATAAACCCTGACGGAAAAATACGTGCAATAATAACCTATCCTGTTTCCTGTGGAAGAAATACATATGAGATATTGCGTGTGATAGACTCGCTTCAATTAACAGAAGAGTATAATTTATATACTCCTGCAAACTGGATGCCGGGAGATCCCGTCATAGTTCCACCGCCTCACACGCTGGAAGAGGCTATGCAAAGAACAAAAGGAGAATCTGAAATTTCAGCCAATTGCAACAGCTGGTACTTGTGTTATAAGGACTACAACTCAATTAATGATACAACTCAAAACAATAATATGAATTCTGATTATAGTTCAGTTCAAAAATTAAAGAGAAATAAGTTTTAAAGCCAATAGCTTTTTATAAGGTTATTGGCTTATTTAAATACTAACACATTTTACTCTCCTGTGAGACAACCTTATATAATAAAATATTACTATAGTTATAAAATTATAAATATAACTAAATTAAATGAGCTTGTTGACGATATAGTAATGGCAGATTAATTGAATTGCTAGCATCAATTGTCAAGTTTTAGCATTAATAAAAATCGGAGGGATTAGTTAAATTGAAAAAAATCAAATTAAGGGGTATTAAAAGCACACTTGTTTTATGCTTCTCAACTTTAATTTTAGTATCATCCATTGTCTTGGGTTATACGTCAGTTCAAAAATCAAGTGATGTAGTAACAAGTGAAGCCGAGAAGTCACTGACTTCATTAACTTCAGAAGCAACAAAATTTACACAAAGCAGAATAGAGCTGCAGATGCGCTCATTAGAAATGATTTCATTTATGCAGGGCATAAATTCAATGGATTGGAACAAACAACAGTCTATATTGATAGAACAGTTGAAGAATACAAGTTTCATGGACATTGCTGTCGTTAAGCCTGATGGAAATACTTATTATTCAGATGGAACAATCAGCCAGTTAGGTGACAGGGAATATGTAGTAAAGGCATTAAACGGTGAAAAAAATGTATCAGATGTAATAATAAGCCGTGTTACTAATAGTGCGGTATTGATGTATGCTGTACCCATTATGAAAGATGGAAAAATTGTTGGAGCATTGATTGGAAGAAGAGATGGAAATGCGCTCAGCGAAATTACTGATAATGTGGGGTTTGGAGAAAGTGGCTATGGATACATAATAAATGACATTGGAACAGTAGTTGCACATCCTGACAGAGACAAGGTAATGAATCAGTTTAATCCTATAGAAGAAGCAAAAACCGATGAAAGCTTAAAGTCATTGTCAGAAATCTTTGAAAAAGCCATTAAAGAAAGAACAGGAGTCAGCAGTTATATATTCAATGAAAAAGAATTATATGCCGGTTACTCTCCTATACAGGGAACAAACTGGATATTTGTTATAACTGCAGACAAAGGGGAAGTGCTTTCAGCGATTCCAGAATTGGTTAATTCCATTGTAAGAATATTAATAATTACTTTAGCAGCAAGTATTTTTTTTGCTGTTATTATTGGTAGTACCATTGCAAATCCTATAGTAAAGGTTATCGGATATTCGAAAAGAATAGCAGATTTGGATATTACAGAAGATGTATCTAAAAAATATTTAAAGAAAAAAAATGAAATAGGTGATCTTGCTGGAGCAATGCAAAGTATAATTGATAATCTAAGAAGTATCATTAAGGAAGTTGCCAACACATCGGAACAATTGCTTGCTTCATCAGAAGAATTAACTGCTGCTTCACAACAATCCGCAGTAGCTGCTGAACAAATATCACAAACTGTTGAGGAAATAGCAAAGGGTGCCGCTGACCAGGCACAAAGTACAGAAGAAGGTTCATCAAAGGCTTTTGCACTAGGTGAAATAATTGAAAATAATCAACTTCATATGAAGAATATGAATGCCGGATCAAATAAGGTGGCAGAAGTTGTTGAGGATGGGCTTAAGGTTATCGACAACTTATATAAGATCACAGAGGAAAGTAATGTGGCAACAAATGATATCAAGGAAGTAATAATGAAGACAAATGACAGTTCTGTAAAAATAGGACAAGCAAGCAGTGTTATTGCCACAATTGCACAGCAAACGAACCTGTTGGCACTGAATGCTGCAATAGAAGCAGCAAGAGCAGGCAACGCAGGCAGAGGATTTGCTGTTGTTGCTGAAGAAATAAAGAATCTTGCGCAGCAATCAGCTTCATCCACAAAGGAAATTGATGAAATTGTAAGCGAATTGCAGTCAAACACTGAAAATGCTGTAAGAACAATGGAGAAAGTAACTGCAATATCAGCAGAACAGACAAACAGCGTAATTGACAGCAGAGATAAATACCAGGTGATTTCTGAGACAATGAAGGAAACTGTTGATACTGTAAAACAGCTGAACGAAGCCGGAGCAGAAATGGAAGGTATGAAAAATCAAATATTGATTACCATGGAAAATCTTTCAGCAATTGCTGAGGAAAATTCTGCAGCCACTCAGGAAGCAACTGCATCTATAGAAGAACAGGCAGCTTCAGCTTCAGAAATTGCAGGTTCAAGTGAAGGTTTATCATCCATAGCACAGAATTTGCAGGATATTATTACTAAGTTTAAAATATGATGACTAAATAAAGCAAATAAACTAAAGGGGCTGTTGCATTAAGTATATTTTTGTCATCCTGAGCGATAGCGAAGGATCTCATCTTTTGAAATTCTGAGATTCTTCGGGCTAAAGCCCTCAGAATGACACGATAATAATAACTAATACAACAGCCCCTTGTTTTACGTATATGAACTTTATTTAGATGATTATAAGTTTCATATCTGAATACTTGGCTTCAAACAATTTTTTCTTAAGCTTAAAGGCCTGTGTCTCATATCCTTTTACGTCAACAACTGTTTTTTCGCCGTTCATATGGTATATCAAAAAATCTGCTATGTAAGTAATTTTTCTGATTTTTTCTCCATTTTTGATAAAAGAGTCCTGAAGAAGAAACTTGGGCTGGAGTTCAAAACCCTTGATGTCTTTTGCTTTTACTCTCATTTTTAATTCAAGATAAAAGTTAGCTTCCTTCATGCTGTCAAATGTTATGTCATCGATTACAACCTTGTTGTTTCTGTATTTTGAATGGGTTGTTTTTTTCGATTTCATTGCATATTCATTGTATTTATCCTTGTCCCAGTTTTCCTGTTTTGAGCACTTGGTGTTTCTGCTCTGCATTAAATCGTAAAATTCTTTTTCATTCCATCCCATATGGCTAACAACTTCTCCTTCTGATGTCTATCACATATATTATAACATCGAAACAAATGTTTGGCAAGATTTCAGACACTTATAATTCAACAGCTCCGGTTCTAAATGCTTCCATCATTTCACTTGTGAGGCTTATGTTCAGTTCTGCAGGAGGTATATCTTCTTTTTTAACCCATACTCCAAGAGAAAGTTCATCTTCTTCAAGTGTTATTTTATCATCGCCGTCAAGTTCGGCATAAAAACCCGCAAGGAGGGTGTCAGTAAAAGGCCATGGCTGGCTCTTATAAAATTTCAGATTTTTTACCTTAAGGCCCACTTCTTCTTTTACTTCCCTGTGAACAGTCTGCTCCAGACTTTCTCCTATTTCTGCAAAACCTGCCACAAGAGCGTATCTGGTATATGCTCGTCCTGCATATTTTGTAAGAAGCAGTCTGTTGCCGTCGTGTACTGCAACTATAACGCATGGAGATATGGTAGGGTATGTCTGGAAACCACAGGATTCACAGTACAGCATCCTTTCTTTTTCAGAACGTTTCATTGTTTTTCCGCACTTATTGCAGAATTGGTGATTAGAATACCAGCGGTTTAACTGCCAACCAACTGCACCTGCAAAAGATCTCCAATATTTCAGCTCAGTCCTGAATCTGTTTGTGGTTGCATATGTCCATCCTTCTGCAGAATCAAGTCCTTTTTCATCCACAAGATAGTAATTGATTTCATCAATGGTGAAAAGAAATTGAGCATCATCTATTAAGTGAGGATAATCTTTTTCAAAATCAGAAAATGAAGGATACCATAGTTTGTCCTTGCCTTCTTTGACCAGGACTGTATCTCCTTCATATGAAAGAAATAAATCATGTGGTTCTGCTTTTTTATTATTAAATTTATTATTGAATATTCTAGGCTCTATGTCTTGGATCATCTTTATCTCTCCCAACTAGTTTAATTAATTTTTATTATATCACAACATAAAATGCTTGAAAATGAATTTGATGAAATACTCTATAAGTAAGATGCAAAATTCAGCTTTAATTGCATGGTAATTAAATTTTAAAAAAGTAAATTTAAATATTGACAATTAATTGACAAAGTGATATTTTAATATTAAACAGTGTTCAAAATATAAACGATGTTCAACAGGGGTTAAAATGTATAACAGAAGAGAAAGAGAAATAGAAGCAATGAGAGAACTTATAATCTCTGCTGCCAAGGAAATTATTGCAAAAGAAGGATTTGACAATCTTTCAATTCGAAAGATAGCCAATAAAATTGAATATTCACCTGCAATCATATACCATTACTTTAAAGACAAAGATGAAATAATGAATCAGGTCATGAAAAACGGCTACATGAGAATCATCAGTGCAATTACTAAATCCGCTGACGAAGATTTAAAACCATCAGACAAGTTAAAAAGAATATCGAGGGATTACATAGAAGAGGCGCTGAGCATGCCTGATGAATTTCTTGCAGCACAGTTAAATCAATCTCCTTATGCACTCAAACACACATCATCTCTTTATAGGGGAGCATCTAAAGAAAAGCCTGCATTAACAGCACTTTGCAAATGTTTAAAAGAAATTTACACAAATCTGAATGATGAACAGATTGAATTGAAATCACAAATGATTGTAGTTTCAACATTTGGGTTGATTGTAAAATTAGTAATTGAAAAAGAACTGGACGAAGAACAAAGACAAAGATTAATTGAAACATTTATAGAAGAAGTTGTGTGTAAAATATAAAAATTAAAGGGAGAAAGAAATGAAAGTATTAAAATTTATAGGACTGATATTACTTTTGTTAGTGATTGTTGCTGCTTCAGGCGTGTTTTATCTGAGCCGTGGTCTTGAAGAAGGAGTAAATGTAGTCATTAATCCGGTAAATTTATCAGAAATCAAGGATGGAGTATATAACGGAAGGAATGATTTTGGAAGGTGGACCAATGAACTGAATGTAACTGTTGCAAACAATAGAATTACGAATATAGAAATTGTAAAAGACGTAAAGATTGTAAGTCCTGAATTAAGCACAATACTATTTCAGAATGTTATTGAAGAACAAAATAACGACGTTGATGTTGTATCAGGTGGGACGGTTACAAGCAAAGCATATCTTAAATCTATTGAAAATGCGTTGAATAATTAATTGGAGGGAGTATGAATACATTAATAGCTTATGGAACAAAGTATGGCTGTGCACAAAAATGTGCGATAGAATTGTCCAAGGAATTAAATGGTAATGTGGAACTTGTTAATTTAAAAGAAAAAGGAACTGTGAATCTTTCCGGCTATGACAGAGTAATAATCGGCGGTTCTGCTTATATTGGAAGAATACAAAAAGAAGTTTCAGAGTTCATTTCTGCTAATCTGGATGTATTGTTGAAAAAGGAAGTTGGACTGTTTATTTGTGGCATGCAGGAAGGCGACATGATGGAAAAAGAAATAGCTGATAATTTTCCGGCTGAACTTATAAGCAAAGCAAAATCAGTAAGAAACTTTGGAGGAGAATTTAATTTCAAAAAGATGAACTTCATGGAAAAAGCAATAGTCAAAAAAGTTTCTAAAATTTCATCAGACAGGTCAGACATACATCATGATAATATTAAGAAACTGGCAATGGATTTAAATTAAATAGTACTTATAGACAGTTGGAAGTTTTCACACTTATAGCACGTATGTTCATTTTTCTTAATACCACTGTACAAATGGAACATATGCAATTTCAAATCGTCTAATATATTATTATCATAAGGTGGAGGGAAAGATGAAGAAAAAATCTAAGATTATGTTTTTTTTGTGTTTTATGATTTTGTTTACCGTATTAAATAAGCCAAGTGTCTATGCAACAGAAGTGCTGGTTGCATTGCCCGCTTTTGATGTGGTTTTGAACGGTATTAAGATTAACAATGAATACAGGCAGTATCCCTTGATAGTTTATAAGGATATTACATATTTTCCTATGACGTACTTTGACAGCAGGTTTTTAGGAATTGAAACAAAGTGGAATGATGTAACAGGTCTTGAAGTAACTAAATCTTCAGAAACTTCAGTCACTTACGAACCATATACCATTGCCAGGAAAAACCTTACTAAATATGCTGCTTCAATACCTGCTTTTAGTATAAAAGTTAACGGAACTGCAATTAAAAATTCAAATGAAGAATATCCTCTTCTTAAGTTCAGAGATGTTACATATTTTCCTATGACATGGAAATTTGCAGTTGATGAATTTGGGTGGAAATACTCTTTCTCCAATAAAGATGGATTAATAATGACAAATCCGAAGTATAGTGGTCTAAAGGCAGCAGAGGTTGAACTTCCTTTGGCAGTAAGGGACGGCGGAAGCTTTATAGGGGATTTTATTGTTGCAGGCAAGTATTATTATTACGAAGGAGAAAAGGGAATTATTTATCAGTCTCCAATCAATAATCCTTCTATAAGAAAAAATGTTTATGAACTTCCACTTTGGACATATGGTAACAGTTATGTTTACGCATCATTGGAAACTGTTGATGACAAAGCAATTTTGTCATACCATCAGGGAGGAGCTTCCATGGGTACTGACTTTAAAATTATTCTCAATGAAGACGGTACAAATGAAACATTTTCTGAGGGCTATTCTAATAGAAGGGACTTTGGCAATTATATAATAAATGTGTGTCAATTCGTGCCTCCGTCACAAAATAACCTTTCAATAATGAAAGTTGGTGAGGCTGAATATAAACCAATTGGCGATAGTAATTATATTTATGGCTGGACCTGGAGCAGGACAGAAAACAGCGAGGGAGGAAGTCCAAGCAAAGACCTTTATCTGATAGGTGATGATATATACGTCCTTGCATACTACAAGCCCCGTTCAGAATCTGGAACCACAGGAATTCACAAGGTAAATATTAAAACCGGTGAAACTACAAGATTATGTGAGGAGTCTGCTGTAAAGTTTATAATATGTGATGATACCATTTATTTTATGGATATTGAAGGATACTTGTATAAGATGCCATTAGACGGCAATATGCCTGAAAAGCTGACAGATTTTACTGTTAGTGACTTTACTGTTTTGAATCATGTTGTGTACTATGTTTCTGCAGATGATAAGGGTCATGAACTTTTTAAACTTGGGCAGTCAAGTTCACTGAATCCTGGAGGAATTGTCAAATCACTGAACTTACAAGATGGATATGTTGCAAGTACATTTGAAAAAAGCAGCAGTTCCAAATTTAAAGTAATGATATTAAACAGTGAAGGAAAAGAGGTTTTTAAATCATCAATTGCTGTAAAAAAAGTTATAGTAAACGATAATCAAGTATTTTATGACTGTGAGTAATGTATATATAAAATCTTTATTCAGTTTAAGCTGAATAAAGATTTTGTTTTATTTGAATTGGCCTTGTTTAGCAATGGAACATATTTTGATTTCAAATCGTCAAATATACGATGTATAATATAAGGAATGGAAATAAACATATACAATATGTTGATGAGGTGATGACATGAAGAAAATATTAATTATATTTATGGCTGTACTGCTTGCTGCAGGAAGCTCAGCATGCAGTTATGTAAAAATTAATGATCAGAAAAAAGAAATTAAAGAAGATGAAGAAAAAACCTGAAAATAATGAAGCAGAGTATGAACTGGATGAAAAAGGCATAATAAAGGCGGAATATGCAAAGAAGATAATTGAAGAAACTGCAGCGGAATTGATAAATGCAATAAGTGATAAGGATTTTGAAAAAGTTTCTGAATTTGTCCATCCGGAAAAGGGAGTGAGATTTACTCCATACACAAATGTTTCTGTTGATAAGGATGTTGTTTTAAGCCAGGAAGAAGTGAAGAATTTTTTCAATGACAAAACAACATATATCTGGGGAAATTATGACGGTAGGGGTGATGAAATTTCGCTTACTCCCGGTGAATATTATGCTGAGTTTATTTATTCAGAAGATTTTAAAAATGCAGAAGCTATTGGATACAATGAAGTTTTAAGCAGCGGCAACATGGCTGAAAACCAATTTGAAGTGTACAAAAACGCCATAATTGCAGAATATTACTTTCCAGGATTTAATCCTGATTTTGGAGGTGCAGACTGGAAAAGTCTTCGACTGGTGTTTGAAGAATATGAAGGCACTTGGAAACTGACAGGTATTATTCACAATCAATGGACAATTTAAATTACAAAAGATTTTGGAGGGAGAAATATGTCGGTAATAGTGAGAGTTAAAAACACAGAAAAAAACTATATTTTGCTGGGAACAGGATATGGAGCATACAAAGCCATAACACCGAGTTTTTTGGGAGGAAATCTGTTCCCAAATGAAGAGGAAGGAACACTTCCCATGGCAGCAGTTTGTGACAACAGCGGAAACATTTTGTGGTTAAATTCGGAATCCTTGAAGGTAATTGAAATTGACGGTGTAAAAATATCAGATATAAATTTATAAATTCAAAAATCCATTGAATTTCAACAGACAGCTGTTTGAATAAATAAGAAAAATTAGCAAATACTTAAATTATTAAACAGTTGGAGGGATCATATGAACAAATTGATGGCAATAAAGGTGGACGGAAGAAATTCAAAAGCTCCTCACCTTCAGGAGATACTTACTAAATACGGCTGTATCATTACAACCAGGGTTGGGTTCCATGAAACCGGAGAAAATGACAATTGCAGTACTCAGGGTATCATCATACTTCAACTTACAGGTGAAGAAGACGAAATTAATCACTTGAGCAATGATGTTGAAAAGTTAGAAGGTATATCATCTAAATTTATTGAGTTTTAACAACCCCCGACGTTGTCATCCTGAACGATAGTGAAGGATCTCATCTTTATTTAAAAAATGAGATTCTTCGGGCTAAGCCCTCAGAATGACAACGTCATAAGTTACTTGCCATCAATCTGGTGTATCAAATGATACATCTTATTTTTTTAGTTTTTTAAATGTATGATTCCAGATATTCTATTGCGCTTTTTATCATATCAGGCGTGACCACATATGGATAATGTTTTACATCTATTCCCTTGAGCGCCTTTTCAATCACTTTATCCACATCATCCATAGAGCAGTGCAGGTGAGACAGCTTAGTTGGAAGTCCCAGGACGCTGTTGAATTTATGGATGCGTCTCAGTTCATTTTCTTGCTTGTCTACAGCAAGAAGAACAAGAATTCCATATGATACAATTTCTCCGTGGAGGTGATGATGCTCTTCTATTTGCGGTATAACGGTAAATCCGTTATAAACAGCATGTGCAAGCCCTGTTGTCAAATCAATGTTCAACAGATTCGATGCAAATCCGGTTGATACAATGACACCCAAAAGTATTTCCTCAAGTTCGCTTGATACTATATTTTTCTTGCAGTCTTCCAGGGCCTTGACTCCATATTTCAGGAACGGACCGTTGCACATTGAAGCAATAGTAACACCCATTTCTTGAGAATGAGTAAGTTCATCCCCTCTGCTTGATACTGAACTTTCGAAATATTTTGCCATGGAATCTCCGATTCCTGCCCAAAGATACTTATCAGGTGCATTTGCAATGATTTCGCTGTCTATAAAAATGTGCTTTGAAGGTATTGATGAAAATGAATATTCTCTCAATGATCCATCTGGATGGTACAATATACCTAGGCTGGTGCAGGCTGCACATGTAGAGGCAATTGTAGGGAAAGCGAAAAAAGATTTGCTTGTTCTTTGAGCCAGAACCTTTGCAGTGTCAATGGCCTTCCCTCCGCCCACTGCAAAAATTATGTCTGATTCTTCAATTTCGGGAATTGACTTGAGCCTTTCAATATTTTCTACTGATGCCTCGCCTCCATAAGGAAAAAATCCTGTGATGATTAACTGACTATCAGCAACAGCACTTTTTATTTTATTTTTAGCTGCATTAATGGCGCGCTCGCCTCCTATTACAGCAATCTTTTTTCCAAATGGCATACAAATCTCTGCTATTTCGTTGTACGCATCAGGTCCTATGGTGTAGCTTGGAAATAATTTTGTTTTCATGATTTCTCCGTTACTGCATGTTGCAGTTGCCGCTTCCTGGCTGCGGCTACCAAATTTAGTTAGTTTTCTGCCAAATGAATATTTGCCAGGCTGTTAAAATTCTGTTTTTTCAGTAAATGTAATGTTTATGTCAGAGTTTTCTTCTCTTGATTTGTTGTTTTCTCTCAGGTATTTTCGGTTTTTATATGCTCCCACTGTAAGGAATGGTACTATTATTATTGCAATTCCAAGGTATCCCATGTATCCGTAGCCGTATTTTATGATTTTATCCAAACCAACCATAGAAATTCCCATTGATAAAGACATTATAAATGCTGATACCATGACTCTTCGAACTATTACTTTTTTTATTCCAGACAATGCTTTAGCTTTTTCAAATTTTTCAACAAAACCATAAATAGTTGTTACTCCTGTGGAAATAAAGCAAAGGAACAATGAGATGTTGTATGCCCAGTAAACATATGGTTTTCCCAATTGTTTTGTTATATACAATGAAGGCAGAGTTGATTCGCTTGCTGCTTTAAATTCTGCATACCATCCTAACAGCATGATAACAGACAAAACAAGAGCAATTGAGTTTATGATGAAAGCAATCATCATTGAGCGGGATACTTCCTCCTTGCTTTTCAATGACTTGCCGCATGATATCATGGTCGGAATAACCACAGATTGAAAACCTGCATAAGTAAATGCTTTTAAAATTCCCTTGAATATGCTGCTGGTGCTTTCACGAGCTGAAAATATTGTGCTTATTTCGGGCATTTTAGCATTGATTCCCATCATGAATATTACAGCGCATGATGTCAATATTCCTATTGACATTATTGTTGAGGCTTTGGAAACCATAGTTGCTCCAAAAATTGTAAGTGTCAGCAATATTGCTCCGATTGAAAGTACTGCATATGCGTAGGGAATGTTGTATGTCTTATTTATCAGTGAAGCAGCTCCTGCTACCACTGCTCCTACAGCGCATAAAACCATAGTGTAAAAATAAATATCAAATAATATCGACAGCTTGTCAAAAGGATGATAAAGAGTTTGGAAAAGCTCTTTATAACTTCCTAAACCTCTGGAATTGTACATAATCATACATTCCCTGATAGTCAATGTTAATAATGCCATGGCCAATACTGCCATAAAAGGTGCCGCCCATCCATACTGAACATAGTACTGAGTTGCTTGATTGCCTGTGGCAAAGCCACCGCCTGCATGAGATCCGAACAACACGCATGCTACTGCAAAAGCTCCTGTGAATTTGATGTTTTTTGCTGATGATTGTTTTTCCATTTTGTATACCTCTCCAGTTTTATTTTTTATACACAAGGCGGATACGCCTGAAAAAGGTATAAAAAAATCTTCCTCTCTCAGGGAATTATCCCTAAGAGACGGAAGATAAAATCTTTCGCGGTACCACTCTTATTCATTTCATACGAAATGCCCTCTAGATACGGATTATTTCTAATCGATATCCTGCCATTTTAACGACTGGCTGCCCGTACATGCCTACTTGTATATTTATTTTCGGCAAATCCGCTCCAAGGCTAGTTCGGCATATCGTCTGATGTTGTTTTTCACCAACCAACAACTCTCTGAAATCACTGATGATGCTTAATACTCCTTATCACTGCGTTTATGTTGCTCATTAAATTGTGTATTGTCCGTGAGTATATCACTGGCGTTTTTATTTGTCAATCACTTTTTTGAAATTTTTTCAAATTAATTTAAAAATAATCATGCATTGATTGTAATTATAATTCGTCTACGTGCCATAAATTTATAATGAGTTGTGGTTTTTCGTCATAGTCGCTCTCAATTTAATCAGAACAATTATTTCAGCAGTAATTATAACCAGAGTTTGTACATAAAATGTATTATAAATAATTATTACAGAGGTGTTTATGAAAAATATAAAAAGAATTGTTGCTGCATTGTTGACAATGCTTCTTGTTGTTATTATGAGTTTTAACGTTGAAGATATAAGTGATGCTGTTCCTGCAGCAGCAAGACCGTCAGTAAGATTGCCTGTTTTAATGTATCACAAGGTTTTAAAAAACAGGAACAGTCTGGGAAAATACACTGTTTTGCCAAGTGAGCTGGAGGCTGATCTCATTTACATGAAGGAACATGGATATACAACAGTTACAGTGGAAGATTTGGTTGCCTATGTGTACAATGGTGTAAGTCTTCCGGAAAAACCAATAATGCTTACATTTGATGATGGTTTCAGAAGCTATTACACTTATGTGCTGCCACTTTTAAAAAAATATGAAAGCAAGGCAGTCATGTCCATAATTGGAGAATATGTTGACAAAAGTTCTGAAGACAAAAATCTTAATCCTTATTTGAACTGGTCTCAGGTTGAAGAACTTTCAGCTTCTCCATATGTGGAAATTCAAAATCATTCATATGCAATGCATAAATTGAATAATCGTGTGGGATGTACCATATTGGACGGAGAATCCTATGACGATTACAAGAAGGTGATTGTAAATGATGTGGGATACCTGCAGCTTCTAATCAGCGGCAAGACAGGTTATACTCCAAGTGCATTCACGTATCCCTTTGGAGCCATGTGTAAGGAGTGCAAGAAAATACTCAGGGAAATGGGATTTTTAGCTTCGCTGTCAAGCACATCCGGAGTGAATATCCTAACAGGCGACGAGGATGATTTGTATGAGCTAAAAAGAATTAATCGACCTTCTGGAATAAACCACGATGAATTTTTCAAAATGCTTGAAGAAGTAGAATAAAACGGAAATGCCCGTTGTTCTATCAATATAGAATGACGGGCACTTCTTTGTTTTGAAACTTCTTGCAGGTACCTATAGCGCTGCAATGAAGGCAGTTTCTTGATAGTTTGTCGGCACGGTAAAGCAAATCCCCAAGAACAGATGTGCTTTTAATGTTTCGGTGTGATTCTATTGCTGTTAAAATCTCTTGAATTTCTGTTTCGCTAAAATCACAGTCCAGTAGTATCCCTTCTGCAAGATTTTTGCTTGCCAGCGCATGGTCTATGCCGCTTTCGTATTCCATCCACCTTCCAATATCGTGCAGAAGGCCCATGGCATACAAAATTTCCTTGTTGACATTTAATTTTTCTTCCAGCGAGATTATGTATGCAATTCTTGAAACATCAAGAAAATGAGTTATGTCGTGATGGCAGTAAATTCTGTCACCTTCTGCATCTTTGTTTTTTCTCAGATATTTAATATAATCTTCATTTGTAAGTATTTGATTTATCCTTTTCATACATCAAGCCTTTTAATTTCTTCACCTTTAAAATTTTCCATTATATTTTTTAGGCTTTTGCCTTCAATCAACAAGTCCGGTGATATTTCAAAAAGAGGATACATTACAAAAGCCCTTTCAGTCATCCTCGGGTGTGGAATAATAAGAGTTTCTGTATTTAATTTTACATCTTCATACAAGAGTATGTCTACATCTATTATCCTTGGACCATTTACAATTGTCTTTACTCTTTTCATCGCTTGTTCGATGCTTTGGGTGAAAACTAGCAGGTCTTCCGGAGACAAGTGAGTTGTTCCTTCCACAACAATGTTCATAAACCACGGCTGATCCTTGTATCCCACAGGTTCTGTTTCATAAAATGAAGAAGTTTTTAAGATGTTTATTTTTTCTGAAAGCAGCTGTACTGCATGTGTAAGGTTTTCTTTTGTATTTCCAAGGTTTGTTCCAAGGCTTAAATATATTTTGCTCATGATCGTTCCCTCTCCATTTCAACTCCAAAGTAATCGAAAATTCCGGCAACAGGCGCTTCAGGCTTTTTAATCCTTACAGTTATTTTTTGAACATCCTGAAATGAACTTAAAACTTCGCTGCATATTTTTTCTGCCAGTGCTTCAAGCAGGTTGAACTTTTCTTCTGTAACTATTTTTTTATGGTTAAGTAAACATCCGCATAGCTGACGGAAAAATTCAAATCATCTGTTTCACCTGCTTTTTTTAGGGGCAAGATGAGGTATGCGTCCACAAAAAACTTCTGTCCTATGGTTTTCTCCTGTTCCAATACGCCGTGATAGCCGTAGAAACCCATATTTTCCATAATTATTTTATCCATTTATTTTCTCCTGATTATTGCATCAGTAACTTTAGCAGCATGCACATTGGCCAATACGTTGTGCACTCTCACAATGTCCATACCCTGGACTATTCCTAATGCTGTTGTTGCAGCTGTTCCAATATCTCTGTCTTTTGGAGGAACATCAAGTACTTTGGCAATGATGCTTTTTCTTGATGTGCCTATGAGCACAGGGTATCCAAGGTCCTTTATTTCACTTAGACGGCACATGATTTCAAAGTTGTGCTCAACTGTCTTACCGAATCCTCCCAGTCCCGGGTCAAGAATTATCATATCATCCTTTACACCGGCTGATTTAGCAATTTTTACAGATTCCATAAGAAATTTTTTGATTGCTTCCACAACGTCACAGTCATATTCATTTCCAACATGGTTGTGCATTAAAATTACCGGAGTCTGGTACTTTGCAGCAACATCTGCAAGTTTTTTGTCCTCCTGAAAACCCCATATGTCATTGATTATGTGAACACCGTTCTTAATTGCTTCTTCGGCAACTTCTGCTCTGATGGTGTCTAATGACATTATGGCATTAGTTTCTTCTCTGAGTCTTTTGATTACAGGAATTACTCTTCTCAATTCTTCTTCGGCGCTGATTCTTGTGTGCCCGGGTCTTGAGGACTCTCCTCCAATGTCAATTATGTCTGCTCCATCTCTTAACATTTCCTTGGCATGTTCAACTGCTATGTCAACAGATGAATAATCGCCTCCGTCTGAAAATGAGTCGGGTGTTACATTCAGTATTCCCATTATCAATGTTCTTTCCCCAAACTCTAGTTCACGGCCTAAAAATTTCATTGTTCTTTTTTGTGGAACAATTTTTATATCCTTTTTATCCATCTCTACCTCTTATTTGTTTATCATCGACATAACTTCAGCTCTTGACTTTGGATCCGTTCTGAACAGACCTCTTACTGCTGATGTCATTGTTTTAGAACCGGGTTTTTTAACGCCTCTCATTGTCATACACATGTGCTCAGCTTCGATTACAACTATGACTCCATAAGGATCAAGTTTTTCCATGATTGTATCCGCAACTGTTGAAGTGATTCTTTCCTGAAGCTGAGGTCTTTTAGCCACAGTTTCCACAACCCTTGCAAGTTTGCTTAATCCTGTAAGCCTGCCGTTTTTAGGCAGATAAGCAACATGAGCTTTTCCAAAGAACGGAACCAGGTGATGTTCGCAGACTGAATAAAATGGTATGTCCTTTACCAGCACAAGCTCTTCATACTTTTCTTCCTGAAAATAAATCTCCAGGTGCTTTGCAGGGTTTTCATGAAGACCTGCGAATATTTCTTCATACATTTTTGCCATTCTTCTAGGTGTATCTTTAAGTCCTTCTCTGTCAGGATCTTCACCAACTGCAAAAAGAATTTCCCTGACAGCTTTTTCGATTCTTTCCTTATCCATGATATTTCTCCTTATATGTAATGATTTGTTTTGTATATATAATGCTTGATTTAGTATGCCGAATTGATTGTATTGTATAATTATATCATAAAATTAATCTTGTTCAATGTTTATGTTTGTGGTAAAAAAATTGACATGTCCATAATATTTATGGAAAATAGTTCTTGTGGGTTATATAATAGTAATAAGATTATATAACTAAGCCTTAAGACAACTTATAATAAGGAGTATTCATGGAAAGATTGACTAAGAAGACAAATGATGTTTATTATGCTTTATGTGACGATTTAAAAAGTGACGGAAAAATATATATAGGAAAAGTAATAGATAAGCTTGCAAAATTTGAAAACTTCTATGAAGGATTAATTCAGAAATATTCAGAAATTGAAAGAGAAATGGAAAAACTCCGGGCAGAAGGAAAAACAAGCACAGTCAAATTCAAGCAGCTTCTTGCAAATAAGCTTGAAATAAACAATATAATTACAATTTTGAAATATAACGGTCTACAGTGAAAAATGATTGTATAAGGAGAAAAAATGAACAATAAACTGATTAGAAAAATAGTTATAATACTAACTGTCTTTTGCACAGCTGCAGCAGCATTTGGCATTTTGTACGAGTACTTGCTTCCTCTTTACCTGTCATACAAGTTAAACAAAGATTTAAGAGATGCAAGCGCTATAGGTATTATAGGAGGAGCTGACGGACCTACAACAATTTATCTTTCAGGTTCCGTGTCTCCCGGAATAACAGCAGTATTTGCTGTATTTGCGGTAATAGGAATTGCCTACCTTGTAATTACAAAGAGAAAACATAGCTAAAAAAACAGCTTCCATGGGAAGCTGCTGTAAGTATTTAATGTTGGCATTCATGTTCATGAGCGTGACATGAATCTCCTGAGTCAGTAACTGAACCTGCAAGATAATTATTTGCAACTGTCTGTACATCGCCTGAACAACCGCGTATAACTTCTATGCCTGAATTACCCAAGACTCTGACTGCTCCGTCTCCCATATTGCCTGCAAGCATTACTTTGACGCCCATTTCTGCCAGTGTTTGCGCTATGTTGGATTTGCAGCCGCAGCCCACTGGTGAAGCAATAGTTTCTCCCTTTGTAATTTCTTTGTTTTCGTTAACAGTATAGACTGTGAAATATTCACAATGTCCAAAGTGGTCATCAATGAGATTTTGTCTTGATGGCAATGCTATTTTCATATATTAATCCTCCTAGATATTATTAAAAAATGTTCTCAGGAATAGATAAATCCTTTACTAGATAATACTCCTATAAATGTCATATGTCAATAATAAAATTGCTATTACTTTATGATAAAAAAGTTATTAGGAAAATCGAGTTAAATAATGGCATTAATTGCTTTACTGCTGTATAATATTTATGCAAATTTTAAAAGTTTGTTATATTTGAAAATTAGAAGAGAAACAAACTAATACAAGAGAAATACAGACAAAAAATTCGGAGGAAACATGACAAAAGAAGGAATTATATTTGATTTGGACGGAACTCTTTGGGATTCTTCAGAAAGTGTAGCCAGTTCATGGAATGAGGCCATTGCAACATATGGCAATATAAATTATAAAATGACTGTACAAGCAATGAAAGGATTCATGGGAAAGACCATCGATGAAATAGCAGCATTGTTTTTTGCAGATTTTTCTTTAGATGAAAGAAAACAAATAATTGACAGGTGCATCATGTTTGAACAAGACTACATTGAAAAAAATGGGGGCATTTTGTTTCCCGGGGTTGAAGAAACACTTGAATTACTGTCTTCAGAGTACAGTCTTTCCATTGTAAGCAACTGCCAGGAAGGATATATTGAGGCTTTTCTTAAGTACTACAATCTGAATAAATATTTTGATGATTATGAAAATCCCGGCCGCACAGGAAAGACAAAGGGTGAAAATATAAAATTAGTTATGGAAAGAAATAATCTTGACAGAGCTGTGTATATAGGTGACACGGAAGGTGATTTAAGCTCTGCCAGATTTGCCGGAATTCCTTTTATCCATGCTAGATATGGCTTTGGTAAAATAAACGAGGTTGTTCCTTATGCTGACAGTGTTTTTCAAATCCCTGCAAGGGTTAAAGAAATAATAAAATAGTATCCATATATTTTGGTATATCGTGAATAAAAAGGAATCTCCTGTCTATAATAATATATATAGGAGGTTTTTTCCATGAGCATGATTTCAAACAAAGAATTGAGAATTAAAAATATATTAGAAATTTTCAAACATCCGCAAAAATCAGAAGAAAAAAAAGATATATACATAAATATAGAAAATGCAAAACGAGAGTGGGAAGACGCTAAAAACATATTTGAAAATGTGTCACAGCCTGATCTGGTTGACTATGCAATTTATAAAGTAGAAGCGGCAGAAAAAAAATATATATATCTGCTCAGACAAATTAAAAATGGTAATACAAATTAAAGGGTGAAAACTGTACGTTTACACCCTTTTAAAGTTCATTATATAAGTTCCTGATCAAGAGACTCAAATATTTCAGCCGAGAAAAAATCCTCCAAGGATATTTCTAAACCGTCACATATTTTTTTTATCAATACAATGCCGATGTCTTTTCTGTCCGAGTCAAAAACGCTATAGACTGTTGAAGGAGTAATTCCGGATAAGTTTGCAAGTTTGTTTACAGCAAGCCCCCTGTCGGAACAAATATCATTAATTCTATTTATTACTGCCTCTTTTACACACATAATATACCTCCCATTACAATAAACGACCTTTAAAAGTATTGTAGCACAACTTCGTCATGACGTATACGCTATAACGTATAAAATACATAAAATATCATAAAATATTATAAAATTTTATACAAATGGGCGAAAATCGTCTTCGTTTGCATAAATATTTAAATTGCGAATACATATTTACCAATATAAATCTGATTGATTTTATCTTCTATAAGTGGTAAACTTAAAAATATATTTTAGAAAGTGATGTGATTTAATGAATTTATCAGCAGAAATGTCTGAATTTATAGAAGTTGGGAAGAAAAATAAAGACAAGCTCTACGAACTGGATTACGTGAGATTTATAGCTTGTCTGGCCGTAATGATTGTACATATTACAGCAACAGGTATTACCGATTATATTCACGGAAGCTTTCCTCATTTAGTAATGCTGTTAATCAACAGAAGTTTGAAGTTTACCACTCCAATCTTTATTTTTTTAAGCGGCGTTACAAGTTTCTACAGCTACAGACAAAAGGAATTCAAGTACTTTTCTTTCCTTAAAAGAAGATTGACCAAAGTGCTTGTGGCGTATCTTTTATGGTGTGTCATATATTATAGGGCATATATAAAGATTGGATATTACACATGGGACATTAATTTTTTTATCACGAGAGTTTTCCAGGGGACAATGTCATATCATTTGTATTTCGTAATAATAATTGTTCAAATGTATGTTGTGGGACCTTTACTTTATTATATCCTTCGAAATACAGACAAAAAAGTTACTGTATTGATAGTTGCAGCAGTTATTACATTGCTGAGCGCTGAGTTTATAAGATATGAATTGTCAGACAGGCTTTTTTTAAAGTATGTTGTTTTTTATATGCTTGGTATTTATGTCACGCTGGAGAGAGCGCTATTTCTGTCCTTTGTTAAAAGACATAAGATACATGTGGTAGCAGGATATTTAATAACAGGCCTCGCATACACTGTAGTATCTTATTATGATATGAGTATATCAACATATGTCTGGTTTTTTTTCTCAGCATCATCTGTGTTCTTTGTTTATTATGTGGGACTGGTAATGAAGGAAGTGTTCAGCAAATACTACAGCTTCATAAAGCTGTTCGGACAAAGTTCATACTACATTTACCTAATGCATCCTCTTGTTCTTACAGTAATGATTTTGTATGCTGAAAACAATGGTATTTTGTCTGTTACAAAGAGACTTATACTTTATTCAGCAACTGTAATGCCTGTAACCATAATATCATGTCTTTTGTTTACAGCTGCAAGGAACAATATCAAGAAGAAAAAAAGAGCAAAGATTGCTGAAGCAGCTAGCTAAAAGATAAATATTGAAATTTATTTAACATTTAAAGCCATAAGTTTAGTAAGAAAACTTGTGGTTTTTTATTTTTATGAGCAAAAATCATTATGTTGAAAAATGTAGCAGAAATGTGTACAAAAAAGAAAATGCGTTTTTGATGATTAAATTTAAAGTGTATTCATAACTAGCACAAAATAACGTTTATTGCATATATAACGAACATAGGCGAAACGTATGCTTTTCAATGATATTCTGCTGTTTCAAGTAACTTTATGTTATAAAATTCTAAAAAAAGTAGCGTTATTGAAAGTTTGAAGCTAAAATAATTACCAATTCTTAATAAAAATATTGTAGAATTTTAGCAAAAAAATAACAAATTTCTATTGACATATTTGTCAATTAATGATAACATTCGCATATGCACTTGATGAATATACAAAATTCACGCAACGTCTGCGAAATAGATACATCCGGAGTATCTGACATACGTATGCAAATAAAAATGAGGAGATTAATCAAATGGCAGAAGAAAAAAAATTCAAATTAGGTCTTATACCCAGAATTATCATTGGTATCATATTTGGTCTTGTTCTAGGAAGTTTTGCACCAGTTTGGCTTGACAGAGTATTTGTAACTTTTACTTCAATTTTCGGAAACTTTTTAGGTTTTATAATCCCTTTAATAATTTTAGGATTTGTAACAGCCGGTATTGCTGAACTAGGCACAGGCGCCGGCAAACTTTTGGGAATAACAGTTGGACTTGCATATTGCTTTACATTGTTCTCAGGGTTTACAGCATATTTTGTAGGAACAAGCTTTTTACCTTCTTTTATTACTCCAGAATCTGCAAGCAGCATAGCTGAAGCAGCAGCTGACTTAGAACCATTCTTCAAGGTTGAGATGCCAGCTGTAATGGGAGTTATGACAGCACTGATTTTATCTTTCATTTTAGGTTTAGGAATTTCCGTGACAAAAAGTGAACCTCTTAGAAAAGCAGCAGAAGATTTTCAGAAAATTATATCTAAAGTAATTGAAAGCATTGTAATTCCATTGCTTCCGTTATATATAGTAGGTGTTTTCGTAAACATGACTTATACTGGACAAGTTACAACAGTGTTCTCTGTATTCTGGAAAGTATTCTTGGTTGTAATAGCAATGCATTTAGCAATGATTGTTATCCAATTTGTAATCGGTTGCACAATCAGTAAGAAAAATGTATTCAAATGCCTGAAGATTCAGATAACAGCTTATGTTACTGCACTTGGAACACAGTCTTCAGCTGCAACTATTCCTGTTAATGTAAATTGTTCAGAAAAAATGGGTATTTCCAAAGGTATCAGAGAATTCGTTGTACCATTGTGCGCAACAGTTCACTTATCAGGAAGCACAATAACACTGACTACATGTGCATTGGCTGTAATGATGCTCAATGGAGTTCCGGTAACCTTGACTGCATTTGCAGGATTTATAGCAATGCTTGGTATAACAATGGTTGCCGCACCTGGAGTTCCTGGAGGCGCTGTAATGGCAGCTCTTGGAGTATTGGAAACAGTTTTAGGATTTACAGAACCAATGCTTGCATTGATGATAGCATTGTACATTGCTCAGGACAGCTTTGGAACAGCATGCAACGTATCAGGAGACTAGGCGATAGCTATGTTAGTTGATACAATTCAAGGTAAACAATCAGATAAATAGTATTTAGATTAAGGCAATCTGTATTGGTAGTCATACAAAACAAATGACAGATACGGTATGATTTAAGGAGATAATAATGAGAGATTATAGTGTTTTTGATATAATTGGGCCGATTATGATTGGACCATCTAGTTCACACACTGCGGGTGCGGCTAGATTAGCTAAGATAGCAAGAACAGTAGCAGGCGGTAAAATTATAAAAGTTGATTTTATTCTTCACGGTTCGTTTGCAGAAACATATAAAGGACACGGTACTGACAAGGCTTTGGTTGCAGGAATTTTAGGTATGGATCCATGGGATGAAGACCTGAGAAATTCATTTGAACTGGCAGCTAAGGAAGGCATTGAATACAATTTTATTGCAGCAGATTTAGGAGATGTTCATCCTAACACTGTAAGATTTGTCATGACAAAAGCAGATGGCAATTTAGCAGTAGTTATGGGCTCTTCTATAGGCGGAGGCAATATAATTGTTTTCGACATAGATGGACAGGAAGTTGAGTTTACAGGCGAGCGCCCTACTCTTCTTACAAAGCATAAGGATATACCAGGTGTTCTTTCTCAGATAGCAAATATTTTGTATGATGAAAATATAAATATTGCCAACATGAGAGTGTACAGAAACGAAAAAGGTAAAGAAGCTACTATGGCTATTGAAACAGACAGCATCATTCCCGAAAAACTATTGGAAAAAGTAAGAGACATCAAAGAAATACATTGCGTAAATGTAGTTAATCCGATTATAGAAGGAGCGATATAACATGTTTGTTTCAACAGGAAAAGAAATACTTGACATTTTAAAAAATGAGAATATTACTCTTGCAGAATATGCAATAAGAGAAGAAATGAACAGAAGCGGGTTTACTCGTGAAAAAGTAATTGATAAAATGAGAGCAAACCTCAATGTTATGCGAAAATATTCTACAAATTCTCAGGAAAAAGAAATAGAAACAGCAGGAAACCTTATTAAAGGTGATGCAAAAAGATTGAAGGAATACTCAAGAAGCGGAAAAGCGCTGACCGGAGAGTTCATGGTTGATGCAATGTCAAGAGCTATGTCATGTTCTGAAACAAATTCAGCCATGGGAAGGATTGTAGCTTGCCCTACAGCCGGTTCTTGCGGAATATTGCCGGCAGTAGTGTTGTCTGTCGGAGAAAAACTTAATAAAACAGAAGATGAAATGATTCAGGCATTGTTTGTTGCCGGCGGAATAGGAATTCTAATAGCTAAGAATGCTACACTGGCAGGAGCAGAAGGCGGATGTCAGGCAGAATGCGGAGCAGGCTCTGCAATGGCGTCTGCAGCTGCTGTTCATATGCTTGGCGGAACAGCTGAGCAGGAAATGGATGCTGCAGCTATAGTAATAAAAAACATTCTTGGTCTTGTATGTGACTCAGTTGCAGGAATTGTTGAAGTTCCATGTGCAAAGCGTAACGTAGCTGGAACAGTAAGCGCTATAGCAACAGCTGACATGGTAATGAGTGGAATAACAAGCAAAATTCCGCTGGATGAAATGATTGTTGCTATGTACAAAGTTGGAAAGCAGCTGCCTGCGGAGCTAAGAGAAACATCACTTGGCGGAATTGCAGTGACTCCAACAGCTTTAAAGCTAAAAGAGCAAATTGAAAAAATGAACAAAATGGATTAATAAGTAAAATCCCCCCAAAAATAAAAACAACTCAGCATTCTGGCATGGATGCTGAGTTGTTTCTTATATTTTCTTATATTATTGTAGAGAAGTTTCGTATGCTCTCATAGCCTGTAGAGTATCTTCCAGGAGCTTATCAAGTTCCCAACCAAGCATGTTTGCTCCGTCTTGAATTGCATCTCTTGAACAGCCTGCAGCAAAACTTGGAGTTTTATATTTTTTCTTCAAGGATTTTAATTCCATATCCAATGTGCTTTTAGAAGGTCTCATAAGTGCTGCAGCACCAATTAAACCTGTAAGTTCGTCAGTTGCAAACAACACTTTTTCCATTGTGTGCTCAGGTTTTATGTCAGCTGGAGTCAATCCGTAACCGTGGCTTGCAATGGCACGGGTAATTTTAGGGTCTATTCCCTTTTCATTCAATATTTCCTGAACCTTCATGCAATGCTCTTCAGGATACATTTCAAAGTCAAGATCGTGCAATAATCCAACGATGCCCCAAAATTCAGCTTCATTCTCAAAACCTAATTTCTTGGCAAAGTATTCCATTACAAAACTCACTGTTTCTGCATGTTTCAAATGAAATTCATCCTTGTTGTATTCCTTTAATAAAGCCCAAGCTTCTTCTTTTGTAATTGTGTTCACAGTATCCCTTCTTTCCTTTTCTTAAAATATAAATTTATTTTAACTTATTTGCCTAATCATGTCCATATAATTTATAATATATATTTTTTGAATTATATATAAAATTATAAATAATACATAAATTGATAAAAAATAAATATGTAGATATTATGAAGAAAATCGAATCAAATGTTTTATTTTTTTAACAATTATAAAAAAAGCAAAAAAAATTCTATTTCTTTTTCATATAAGTGTCATATGTGGGAAACTGGAGCTTGAAATTTTAACATTTTGTCAAATTCGATTTTTAAGGTTGATTTTTGGGAGGCTTCATGTTAGAATGCAAAAGTCTTTGTGATAAGAAAAACAAAGATGCAAAATAATGCATAATAAGATAATATTAGCAGTGAAAAAACGTTGACTCATTAAGAACAATTTGTTAATATTGTATCGATAACAGAAATACGGTATAATCGGCAAAAGCCGTTATATATAAAAAATTATTGTAACTTTGGAGGGTGACAATGAAAAAATCAATATTATTATCATTAATGTTAACGATGTCTTTATTTGCTTTTGCAGGATGTGCAAAAGAAGAAGCACCGGTTTCAAATGATCCTGTTGTTGAACAACCAGCAGCAGAAGAGCCAAAGACTGAAGAACCAGTAGCAGGAGAAGTTGAAGTAACTGAAGATTCTGTAAAAACTGGACTAGCAGTTATTTCTTCAGTTGAAAAATCAGCTGATGCAGGCGAAAAAGACGGTTTAGCTCAGACAGATTCAGTTGTATTGGCAGTTACAGTTGATCAGGATGGAAAAATAGTTAAAGCTGCTATTGACACTGCACAAACTAAAATCAACTTCACAAAAGAAGGAAAAATTGCTTCTGACAAAGAAGCAGAATACAAGTCTAAACAAGAACTTGGAGCAGATTATGGAATGACAAAAGCTTCTTCAATAGGCAAAGAGTGGTTTGAACAAGCTAATGCTTTAGCTGATTACATGGTTGGAAAAACAGTTGAAGAAATAAAAGCTATACCTGTAACTGACACAGGAGTACCAACAGAAGCTGACTTAACTTCTTCTGTAACTATTAAAATAAACGGTTATGTTGCTGCAGTTGAAAAAGCAGTTGAAAATGCTGAATTTTTAGGAGCAACTAAAAATGATGAATTAGGACTTGGAGTAGTAACAACAATTTCTAAATCTAAAGATGCAGCTGCTGATGCAGAAGGCGTTGCACAGGCATACTCAACATTTACTGTAACAACATTCGATGCTGATGGAAAAATCACTTCAAGCATAATAGATGCATCTCAGTCAAATGTTAAATTTGATACAACAGGAAAAATCACTACTGATTTAGCTGCTGATGTATTGACTAAAAATGAGTTAGGCGACAACTATGGCATGAAAAAAGCTTCTAAGATTGGCAAAGAATGGTATGAGCAGGCAAAAGCATTTGCTGATTTCGTAGTTGGAAAGACTGCAGAAGAAGTAACAGCAATTGCAGTTGACGCAGAAGGAACAACAACTGATGCAGACTTGGTTTCATCAGTAACTATAGGAATAGACGCATTCCAGAACATAGTTGCTAAGGCTGCTGCTTCAGCAAAATAATAACTAGTAAGTAATTTAGGAGCATTTTCTTCAGGTTGACCTGAAGAAATGCTCTTTTTATTTATCTACTTGTCATATAAAATTTGACATGCAAATAAAATTATTATAGAATGAATAAACAGTACAGATAAGATTACATATACATTTAATAAGCCCAAGGTATTTTGCTTTGGGATTTTTTGACAGAGGTTATTATGGATGCCAAGAATAAGTCAAATTTAAAAACTATTTACTCATATACCCGGGGCTACAGAAAATTCATTGCCCTTTCTGCTGCTGCAACCGTTGTCCGCGTTGTGGCAGGCTTTACTACGCCTCAAATTATAAGCTTTACGGTCGATTCTATTATAGATGATGTTCCGTACAAACTTATTTCACCTTTGATGAAATTAATAAGTATGTCTGGAGGCAGAGAGGGGCTGAGGCAGAATTTGTGGCTCTGTGCAGCATTTGTAATTGCTATAGCCATCATTGCTTCTTTTGCTGACTTTATTGGCAGAATCTCAATTGCAAAGGCAACAGAAGGAACTGTTAAGACCATAAGAAACAAATTGTTTGAGCACATACAAAAATTGCCTTACAGCTGGCACATCAAAAACCAGACAGGCGACATCATACAACGGTCTACATCTGATGTGGAGGTTCTCCGTAATTTCATAAGCACACAGCTGTCAGAAATGTTCAGGACAATTATGCTTGTTGCAATATCCCTGGCACTGATGTTTCCAATGAACCTGAAGTTAACTTTGATGGTCCTTGTCTTTGTTCCTGTGGTCATTCTGTATTCATCCATATTTTACGGAATATTATCAAAAAAATTTCTTGTTGCTGATGAAGCTGAAGGAGCACTTTTTACGGCTACTCAGGAAAATTTAACAGGTGTGAGGGTTGTAAGGGCATTTGGAAGGGAAAAGTATGAAATAGAAAAGTTTTCAGAAAGAAATCTCAAATTTTCTGACTTGTGGGTGAAGCTTGGATACCAGCTGGGGTACTATTGGGGAATAGGAGATCTTGTAACAGGACTCATGGTTATGACAATTGTTGTTGCCGGAACTTATCAGGCTGTTAATAATGTTATCACTCTTGGAGAATTCCTTGTGTTTGTGTCATACACTTCAATGATTGCATGGCCTCTTAGAAGTTTCGGACGTATTCTCGGAGAACTGAGCAAGACCAAGGTCTCAGCACAAAGGATATGCGAAATATTAAGGGAGCCTGAAGAGCATGAAACTCCTGAGTCAGTTGAGCCTGACATGAACAAGGACATTGAATATAAAAATGTAACGTTTAAATATGATGGAAGTGTTACTGTCCTAGATGACGTGAGTTTTAAAATAAAGGCAGGAACAACATTTGCAGTGCTTGGAGGTACAGGTTCAGGAAAAACAACTCTTATGCACCTTTTAAACCGCCTGTATGACCTTCCGGAGGATTGCGGAAGCATAACAATAGGCGGAGTGGATATACGCAAAATAAAAAGAGAATATTTGAGAAAAAATATAGGAATGGTGCTGCAAGAGCCATTTTTGTTCTCACGTTCCATAAAAGACAACATAACCATTGTAAAAAGCAATGCAACTATTGATGATGTTAAGGAAGCAACATCAATCGCACAGGTTGATGAAGCAATAGAGGAATTTTCAAAGGGTTATGATACAATTGTAGGAGAAAGAGGAGTTACACTGTCTGGAGGACAAAAGCAGAGGGTTTCAATTGCTAGGATGCTTCTTCAGAAAACTCCTATTATGGTCTTTGATGATTCTCTTTCTGCTGTTGATGCAGAAACAGATGCAAAAATTCGTGAGGCACTTAAAAAAGACAAAAAAGATTCTACCATAATATTGATTTCTCACCGTATAACAACTCTCATGCAGGCAGACATTATTCTGGTGCTTGACAAGGGCAGGGTTGCTGATATGGGAACTCATGATGAGCTTATTGAAAGGGACGGCATATACAAGGAAGTATTCAATGTGCAGATGAACTTATCTGATGTTGATTAGGGGGAGTTTATGGAATATTACGAAGAAGATACAGGATATAAATCGATTAATATAAAGACGTGGTTTAAGCTTGGCAGGTTCTTTTTGCCATACAAAAAAAGATATTGGGAATTGTTGTGTTTATGCTTATTACGGCACTGATGGATCTTTCCATTCCATTGTTTCAAAAATATGCCGTGGATAACTTCATAGTCAGGGGTACCACTGAAAGACTGGACATGTTTATAATTGCTTACTGCGTAGCACTCATTGTTATGGCATCTTCAGTAAATATATTCGCCAGATATGCAATAGTTGTGGAAATGCACATAGGCAAGGACCTGAGGAAGGAAATATTCACTCACCTCCAAAATCTTTCCCTGTCATATTACAACACAACTCCGGTAGGTTACATACTGGCAAGAACTTTAAGCGATACAAACAAGATCGGCTCCATGATTGCCTGGGGTCTTGTTGATGTTTTCTGGTCATGCACATATGTAATAGGAGCATTTGCTGCAATGATGCTTTTAAATGTAAGACTGGCCCTGATTGTTATGGTTGTTGTTCCTTTGATGGCAGTTATTACATTGTACTTTCAGAAAAAAATGCTTTCAACAAGCAGAAAGTTAAGAAAAGTAAACTCAAAGCTTACAGGTCAATTCAATGAAGGAATAACCGGGGCCAGAACCACAAAGACGCTTGTTATTGAAAACAAAAACCTTGACGAATTTAAAGGCGTGAGTCTTGATATGGAGAAGGCCTCTCTCAGAATGGCAAATCTTAACGGATTGTACATTCCTATAATAGTTTTCTTTGGCTCGGTTTCAACTGCCATTGTACTGGCAAGAGGCGGATATCTGGCTATGGGCGATGTAATACAGATTGGAACACTGTCGGCATTCATATCCTATGCAATCAACATTTTTGAACCTGTACAACAATTAGCCAAGACATATACAGATGTTATTGCACTTCAGGCCAATGTGGAAAGAGTCACTGACCTCTTGGAGAAGGAGCCATTGATAAAGGACAGGGCTGATGTTGTTGAAAAGTACGGAGACAACATCAATCCTAAAAAAGAAAACTGGGAAGAAATAAATGGTGACATAGAATTTCGCAATGTTACTTTTAAATATCCTGACGGAGATGAAGAAGTTTTAAAAAACTTCAACCTCCACATACCGGCAGGAACAAATGTAGCTATAGTAGGAGAGACAGGAGCAGGCAAAAGCACTCTTGTAAACCTTGCATGCAGGTTTTTTGAGCCTACTGAAGGAGAAATTTTAATAGACGGCAAGGATTACAGGGATAGGTCCCAGCTGTGGCTTCATTCTAATATAGGCTATGTGCTGCAAAATCCTCACTTGTTTTCAGGCACCATCAAGGACAACATATGGTACGGAAATCTGGAGGCAACAGATGAAGAAGTAATAAGGGCCGCTGAAATAGTGTCTGTAAATACAGTTGCCGACAAGCTTGAAAAGGGCTATTTAAGTGAAGTGGGAGAAGGAGGAGATAAACTTTCAACAGGTGAGAAACAGCTTATTTCCATTGCAAGGGCAATTCTTGCAAACCCAAGAATATTTGTGCTTGATGAAGCAACTTCTTCAATTGACACACAGACAGAAAAATTCATCCAAGATGGAATAGATTATCTTCTTAAGGGAAGAACTTCATTCATAATTGCTCACAGGCTTTCAACAATAAAAAAAGCCGATATCATTCTTGTTGTAAAAAACGGAAAAATTGTGGAACAAGGAACCCACAAAAGTCTCATTGCCGAAAAAGGATATTATTACAAACTTTACACAAAACAGTTTGAAGAGGAAAAAACTCTCGAAGTTTTAAAATAGAATTTATCCAGATTAATATTGACTTGAAATGCTATTTGTGTTATTATCTTAATGCACTCTGTCCCAGTGAAAACTTGGTCTCGCGCAACAGAACCCTATGAATCTTGTCAGGTCCGGAAGGAAGCAGCAATAAGTAGACCGTTTTGTGTGACGCAAGGAAGCCTGGTTGGATCTCGGCAGGGTGCTTTAATTTAAAATTTAATCTGTAATCTATTAAAAATATTAAACTGTATCTTTTAAAGGGTACAGTTTTCTATATAATTTAATTAAAGTAAATTACAGGAGAATTATATGAAAGATAAAAATATAAAAGATTTGGTTTACACATCATTGTTTGCAGCACTTATCTGCGTTGCTACGTTCATAATCAAGGTTCCGTCAGTTGTAACAAACGGATACACACATCTTGGAGACGGTTTTATTTTTATAGCTGTTATTCTCCTTGGAAAAAGAAACGGATCCTGGGCAGGAGCAATCGGTGCGTCTCTTGCAGATATTATTGGAGGCTATGCTTACTATGCTCTTCCAACATTCATAATCAAGGGTGTCATGGGACTTATAATGGGAACAGTTATAGAAAGACTTCCTGAAACTAAAAACAAATGGGTGATGGGTGCAGCAATGGGCAGTGTATGGCAGATTTTCGGATACTACATGGTTGGCTCCCTCATGGTGGGCAACTTCATTACAACAATAAGCGAAATACCAGGCAATGTTATTCAGTCTGCTGCAGGAATAATTGTAGCTGTAATGTTTCTGGCGGTGTTTAAAAACACTCCAATTGGAAGAGAAATGCTTGAATCGTAAATTAAATTGTAATAAGTAAAATAAAATAGACTGTTGCATAAGTGTTTATTATCGTGTCATTCTGAGGGCTTTAGCCCGAAGAATCTCAGAATTTCAAAAGATGAGATCCTTCGCTATTGCTCAGGATGACATGAACATACTTAATGCAACAGTCTTCTTTTATTATGATTTTGTATGAACTTTGTGCCGCATTTTCTGCACGTTACTGATATTTTACCTCTGCCTCTGGGAGCGCGCATAATTTGCTTGCAGTTTGGACATTTGAAGTATTTGTAGTCTTTGCTGTCTTTAACAATGTTATATTTTGATTTTGACCATGTCTTCACAGGATTCCAGTATTTAAGAAACATGAAATTTTCCTTCTGCCTTGCAGGGATGTTTCTTGACAAGGTTCTGTAAACGCAGCCTATGAATATAGCGTAGGTTAAGATTGTCAAAAATTCAAGATTAAGGGCATCGCCTATAAATGTCAACACCATACCTGTTATCAGCAGGAAAAGTGTAAACTGATCGGTTCCGTACCTTCCGACCATAAAATTTCTAAAACCATTCATATGATTTCCTTCTTTCTAGTTGTTTGTCTGAGTTGTATTTTCAGGGTTTATGAACTCAGGGGCATATAATATTCCTGTCAAATCTGTTCCTTCCACATAGTTTTTCAATGCTTCGCCTTCCACAGTAATTCTTATGCTGCTGATTCCCGGTATTGTTGTAAATGTGTATGTGAAGGAATCAATCATCATCTGCCTTAAGTCATTTTTGCCGTTGTAGGCATTCATGAGGCTGTCAGTAAAATCCAATACAAGAGTTGTTCCCTGCATGGCTGCACTTTTTAGAATGACACTTTCAGGTATTGGATTAATTCCGTAAGGGATATCTGTATCCTTGTATGCATCGAACATTTTCTGAGCTTTGAGTTCTGGTGCGTCTGTTTCGCTTATTCCTGCCTGTTGTGTATCTATCTTGTAATCAAACAAGTAGTATCTTCCGTCAACTTTGTATGACATGTAAAGTACGTAGTTATCTTTTGCATAAGGCAATGAAGTAACATTGTCAATACCGTGAAAATATGAATCAACACTTTTGCGGTCAACTGTAAATGAAAGGCTGTAAATAGGCCAGTATCTTTTAACACCGAAAATAGTCTTTTTAAATGCTTCATAAGATAACAGTCCGCCGGTGCTTCCATTGTTGTAGCTTTCATAGGAACTTGGAATGTCTATTACAACATTTCCGTTGTTGTATGTGGTGTTTGTAACATCTCCTATAACAGTCCTGAGGCTTCCTGATTCAGGTCCGTTTTGAAGCTGTTCTATTGCCATTCTTGTCAATGATTTATCCTCAACAACAAATCTTGTAACAGGAATTAATGTGTCTGCGTTTGGTGTTGCAAAATAAAGTGTAAGACCTTTTTTACCGGACTGTGCTGCATTTGAAGCAGGGAAGTATGTTCCGGCTGTATCGTATGTAATATTAACAGAAACGGATTCATTTTCCTTACTAGCTATTAAGTTTGAACTGAACACAAAATTGTATGTTCCATCTTCAAGACCGAGGTTTTTCTGACTAATGTCAAGGGTTGTAACCATTGGATTGGCAGAATCAATTGAAATGGTCATATTAGTTGAAGGAGATACAAGTTCCAGGTTTTTAATATTTTCCTTAACCGGCACATTGCCCTTATACACGCTTACAGTAAAGATGCTGTCTGCTACACTTTTAAGTACTTCTTCATTTTCTGACTCATGTTTTATTGTTATTGATTCAGGATTTAAAAGCTCCTGTTTTTCTGTTGTGAGCCTTAAGGCGCTTTCTTCCACCGGCGTTTCAATTTCAATGGTTCCTCTGTAGTCTATGGGCGACAGGTTAAACAAGTATGTGGATGAAAAAAGTCCAATCAGTGCTATTATTAAAATATTGCTGAATATTTTCATATCAATACCTCAATTCAAATTATATAGATTTATTATATAACAAATCTTAATAAAAATAAATATATTTTAATTGTTACCTTCTGGGTGCCATCTTTCATATAATACAAATAAATATGTCGAGGTGGTAATATGGACAGAAGAGGTCCAGACCAGGAAATGATCAATAAAATGTATGATGCTATTGAATTGATATATATTTTAAACAGGATGACCAATGGTTCCTATTGCGATGATTATTCAAGAGAATACCTTATCAGCATGCTGGAGGACGTGGATAATTTGAAATACAATTACGACAAATACAAGTTCAGGGATGAGGACAGAAGAATTGAAGGAAGAGGTTTTGTTCATGGTTCAAGGCGATGTGACAGCTTAAATTGTGATAATAAGGGAAATTTTGTTGATAAAATAATATATTTTTTACAATCATTAAATGAGTAAATGAAGTAACAAATAAACACCCTTATGAATAATATATATCAAAATCAATTTTAGGAGGTACTATATGTTTAACAATATATTCGGAGATAATGGAGACAGCTTACTATTCTTCTTCCTGCTTTTAGTAGTTCTTGCTTGTTTCTCAGGTGATGACGGATTACTTGGCGGAGTAGGCGGATTTGGAGATAATGACAGCTTGTTATTCTTCTTCCTGCTTTTAGTTGTTTTGTTCTGCAGCTGCGACAAATTAGAAGGCGGACACTGCTAATAGTATCTGGCATAGTACATTGAATAAAACCTTCCAGCGCTACTGGAAGGTTTTATTGTTTTATATAAATTTTTTATGAACATGATATCATGCTTGATTTATATGTAGCAGGTTAAATCACCATATATCAATTATAATTATAAATCTAAGTTATTTCAAATATTTTTCAAACCAGTTTGTCATTTCTTCCAGTCTTCTGACCCTGTGCTTCGGCTTTCCGCTTCTTGAGAGTTCGTGGTTTTCTCCTCTGAACATGCATAGCCTTGCATCCACGCCGTGGTATTTAAGTGCAGTGAACATCTGAAGTCCTTCTGCCAGCCAGCAGCGGTAGTCCTCTTCCGAATGGATGAACAATGTAGGTGTTACTGCCTGGTTTGCATATTTAAGGGGTGAATGAAACCACATTTTTTCCATGTTGTCCCAAGGGGTTGATGATATTTGGTCAGCATTGAAATAATAGCCTATATCCGTTGTACCGAACTTGGAGATCCAGTTGGATATGCTTCTTTGGGATGCTGCGCATTTGAAACGATCTGTGTGTCCGATTATCCAGTTTGTCATGAATCCGCCATATGAACCGCCTGTAACTCCTATGCGTGTAGAATCTATCTGAGGATATTTTTTTAGAACCTCATCTGTAAATTTCATTAAATCATCATAATCGATTGTGCCGTATTTTCCTCTTATATCTGCAAATTCATCGCCCCTGCCATCGCTTCCTCTTGGGTTGCAGAAAAAAACAAAGTATCCTTCATTGGCCCATACCTGCATTTCGTGGTAGAATATTTCTCCGTAAACAGTCTTTGGACCTCCATGAATATCAAGTATACCAGGGTAGCATTTGCTTTCGTCGTAGTTTACAGGTTTTAACACATAGCCTTCGATTTTCACTCCGTCGTTTTCAAATTCCAGAGGTTCAGGAACAATTATATTTTTTGTTTCAACTATTTTTTCATTGAATTTTGTTATCTGAGTTTCAACCCCATCTTCTGTTATGTAGATTTCCTGAAGCTTTGTTCCTCTTAATCCTATGAATATAATTCCGTCGTTGCACACGTCGAAGCAGTCTACAGAGCCGTTGTCTGATGTTAATTTTTCAATTGTTCCGTCAAGACTCAATTTTTTAATGAACGAGCTTTTGTTTTCAGTTGCAACAAAGTACAGGCAGTTGTCAAATACCCTGTGATCTGTGCCTCCGCCGTAACGGCAGTCAGAGCCCACTGAATTGTGCATTCCGAAATCGTGGCAGCTTATGAGTTGAACATCGTGGCCGGTTATTTTATAAAAGTTGAAGTTCTGGTTGAGGCCGTATTTGTCCATAGGAGATGCCGCAAAAATAATTTCATCTCCAACAAATTCAGCATAATCTATGGAATATTCATCTTCTTCCACCAGACACTTTGCCTGGCTTGAATAAAGGTCATATATGTAAAGTTCGTTTGTAAGCTCCATTTTGTTTGTGTAGTTTTGAGATACATAAAGACCCTTGCCATCCTTCACAGAGCATAGATCTACATTTTCAAACTGATTAGAAATTGGTACAATGTCCTTTGTTCCTCTGTCAAACAAATAAAGTCTGTTTCTTTTTTTGTTTGTAAAACCTTCGCCGTTGGACCAGAACGGTATTTCATCTAACACTTCGTAGTCCTTGTTTTCCTTTATGAGGTCAATTGCCTTTGACTTTTCCTCTCCCTTGTGGGAATGAAGATTGATGCCATAGTGATCATATGTTGCTGCAATGAGGAATTTTTCATCGGCGATTTTCTTTATCTGGTTCACATTCATAGGAATGCGCATATATTCATATGCTTCGCCTCCATGAATGTTAATGGCATAAAAAACAGTCCAGTGCTCACCATCTTCAATTTTTTTCTTCAATTTTTCATCTCTTAATGATGAAAAAAGAATCACTTCATTGTCAAGCCAGATTAAGTTGTTTTCCTTGTTCATGGTTGTAAGCTTCTTGTATTCTCTTGTTATGCAGTTGTAAATCCAGATGTTGGACAAATACTTGTTTTCGTCGTAATCTGCAGAATTTACTATAAAAGCACCATAGTTTTTGTTTGGAGAAAGCTCAAGTCCGGACAAAAACTTATAATCTAAAAAATCTTTCAGTTTTAAGTTTTCCATAATATGCCCCCTTTGCTAATTTTCGTGTATAATAATATTATATATTCAATTTTTGAGTTATGCAATTTAATTATTGAATAATGCTCCGTTTTGGTAGTATAATCAACTGGATATAATAAGGGAGGGCGTTGACGGATATGGAACTAAACAGAAGTTTTACACTTAATTTATTGGAACAAATAATCAATATACCAAGTCCAACTGGATACTGCAAAAAAGTAATTGAGCACATAGAAAATATTGCTCAGGAATACGGATATAAATTTGAAAAGAATAAAAAAGGTAACGGAATAATAGAAATAGAAGGAACTGACAATAGCTACTGCATTGGAATTCCAGTACATGTGGATACGCTGGGAGCAATGGTGAGATCAGTATCATCAGATGGAAAAATCAAGTTCACCACAATCGGCGGAAACATATTTCCAACGCTTGACGGAGAATACTGCAAAATCCATACAAGGTCCGGCAAAACATACACAGGCACAATTCTTTCCACATCTCCTTCAGTTCACGTCTATGAAGATTCAAGAACTAAGGAAAGAAATGAAAGCAACATGTATGTAAGGCTTGATGAAGTTGTGAAAACAAAGGAAGATGTAAATGCTCTAAATATTTCAACAGGTGATTTTATTTCTGTTGAACCAAAGTTTGTTGTGACTGAATCCGGATTCATAAAATCAAGGTATATGGACGACAAGGCTGGAACAGCATGTGCCTTAAGTCTCATGGAGCTTTTTAAAAGATTTGGTACAAAGCCTAAGAATAAAGTGAAAATAATCATTTCCACATATGAGGAAGTAGGGCACGGATGTTCAAATATACCTGATGATATAGATGAAATGATTGGAATAGACATGGGATGCGTGGGACTTGACCTGTCATGCACGGAACAGGAAGTTTCCATATGTGCCAAGGATAGCTCAGGACCCTATGACTACGAAATTACAGGACGCCTAATGGAACTGGCTATGAAACATAACATAGGACATGCAGTAGACATATATCCTATGTACGGCTCTGATGTTTCTGCCTCAATGAAAGGCGGAAATGACATAAAGGGCGGACTCATAGGTCCGGGAGTTCACGCTTCTCACGGAATGGAAAGAACACATATAGATGGAATTGAAAACACAATAAAACTTATTTATGCATATCTGACAGAATAAAATACATTTAAGGATGATCTCAAGTGGAAAATTTAATATTTTCATTGAATGTGGTGGCGCCTATATTTTTGCTCATGTGCGTCGGTGCATTCTTAAAAAAGGTAAAAATATTTGACAGTGAATTTCTTATAAAAGCAAACACATTTGCATTTCAGGTGTTGTTTCCGGTTCTTCTTTTCAACAACATTTACAAAAGCAAGGTTTCGGACGAAGTGAACATTAAGCTTATTATTTTTGCAATTGCAGTGGTTTTTACAATAATAGGAATATCGTTGTTTGCAGTGCCAAGGTTTGAAAAGGACAACAAAAACAGAGGTATTATAATTCAAGGTCTCTACAGAAGCAATTTTGTGTTGTTTGGAGTGTCATTGAGCCAGAACATTTTCGGTGATGAGGGACTTGCCGTTGTAACAACACTTGTTGCCATAATAATACCAATTTACAATTTTATGGCAGTAATAATATTAGACATGTTTTCAAATGATAAGAGTGATATCAAAAAAAATATAATAAGCATAGTTAAAAACCCGCTGATAATTGGCTCTGTTCTTGGAATAATAGTTTCGGCTCTTGGGATAAAGCTTCCTGTCTTCATTGAAAATACAATAGGCGACATGTCAGATATGGCAACACCTCTAGCGCTCATGGCTCTTGGCGGGGACATTGAAATAAATAACATCAGGAAAAATCTCAATTACATAACGGTTGTGACCATAGGAAAGCTTCTGGTAATTCCCGCAGTTGTAATAGGAATGGCATATGCGTTTGGTTTCAGAGGACCAGAACTTGGAGCATTGTTCAGCATGGTTGCACCATCTGTGGCTGTTTCAAGCTATACTATGGCTCAGCAGTATGACTGCAACTACGAGCTTGCAGGACAGCTTGTATTTGTATCCACAATGTTCAGTCCATTCACAATTTTTATGTTTATATTTGTGTTAAAAACAGTTGGAGTATTTTAGGAGGGCTTATGGAAATAAAATCATATAAGAAAAATTTTGAGCATTCATACACATTTGGAATGTTTCCTACTGTGGAGCTAATTACATCAAGACCAAATGATGTGGTAAAAGTGCTTGTCAGCTCAAGCTACAGGTCTGATAATTCCATGGACATATTTGAACTGTGCAAAAAATACAATATTAACACGGAAATTAACGACAAGGCAATCAATAAAATAAGCGACAAGGAAAACTGTTTTGTTGTGGGAGTATTCAATAAATATGAATGCAGCCTTGACCAGGATCAATCACACATAGTGCTGGTAAACCCAAGCAACATGGGAAATATGGGAACAATTATCAGGACTCTGATTGGCTTTGGCCTTAGCAATCTTGCAATAATAAGCCCGGGAGTTGACATATTTGATCCTAAAGTAATCAGAGCATCAATGGGTGCTCTGTTCAAGCTTAATTTTAAATATTACGAAAATTTCAGCGATTACCAGAAGGCTTTCAATGATCATAAAGTCTACACATTCATGCTGGATGGAGCTGTGTCCCTGAAAGAAATAAAACATGATGAAGACAGATATTTTTCATTGGTGTTCGGCAATGAAGCAACAGGATTGGACTCAAGTTTTTCCAAAGCAGGAACAAGCGTATTCATCAAACACACAGACAGGATTGATTCATTGAACCTTACCATTGCTGCAGGCATTGCAATGTATCATTTTTTAAGTTAAATAAATCAATTTATGGAAATGAAATAAGAGTATAACATTTACAGGTTAAATATTTAAAACCCTTTTGTAAATAATATATAGAGGTTTAAAAAGCCCAATATCATTTCGAAAGGATGAAATTAATGAAAAATTTTAGCTTTAATGAAAACAAAAATAAAAACAACAATAACAATAACAATGAAAAATTGTTTAACTGGGAAGAACAAGCCAAGTTAGACAGTCAGCAAAGTTTTAGGGAACAGCAAAAGCATATGATTGATAATTTGAGAAACGACAACAATAACAACCGTCTTGACAACAGAAACGACAACAACCGTTCAGACAACAGGAACGATAACAGTTTTGACAACAAAGACAAGAAAAAAATAAAAAGAGACAACAACCAGACCAACTTCAGGTAACATTTAAGAATAATTAATTTGTTGCAGCAACAATAAAACGGTAACGTACGTTCAGCTATTCTCTGAACGGTTACCGTTTTTTTATTTCAATTTTAATATATCATCAGCCATTTTGCTGATGCTTTCATTGTCAATTGAAGTTAATTCCCTTTTGTCAACTTTGAAGTTTTTCCTCACGGTCTTAATTATGAGCTGGTCCACTAATTTGTATGGCTTGACCTTAAGTCTGCCTCCGAAACATTGAATAGATACTGACTTGTTCAACAGCTTTTTAGGAATGTTATGAAGAAGGTATTGATTGATTTTTTCTGGAAACCCGCAGCATAAAAAAATAGCGGTATTTACTTTCATGAGCTTATCCAGGTTGTCCCCTACGAAGTTTTTAACTGTTTTATGAACATCGTTAAATCTAATACAACTTCCAATTATTACTGTATCATAATCGTTTATTACGGGGGTTGTTCGTTTTAAGTTTACAATATCAGCACCGGGAAGCTTTTCTCCCAGCAATTTTGCGCACATCTGAGTTGTATTGTTGTTGCTTGCATACGCTATCAGTATTTTCATGGCCTGCTCCAATTTATAAGATAATTAAATGATAATATTTTATTTGCCAAATGTCAAGCTTGTGCATTGTGATAAAACTAACATTAATAAAAATGCAGTTTTACATATTCTGAAAAGTAGATTTTTTCACGATTACAAAACTATTGACACGTTTGAAATAGGGTATTATAATGATGCTGTAATATAAAATAACATTTTTTCACAATTGAAATTTGAACATTTATATTTATAAATATAATTTTGAGTGAAAAGCACAGGAGAGTCCCCAAGGGGCGCCGAAGAAGCAAATAACACTGGTCGAGTGTTACGAAACTTTCAGGCAAAAGGGCTGCGCTTGGACAAAACTCTGAATAGTACAGCTAAGACAGAGATAATGACATCGTCGTTACCCCTGTCTTTTTTATAATTTAAAAATATTAAGGAGTGATAGAGTGAAGAAAACACCATTATACGAAAAGCATGTTGAACTTAAAGGAAAGGTAATTGACTTTGGGGGATGGGCGCTTCCTGTGGAGTACTCGGGAATTATTCCTGAACATGAGGCTGTGAGGAATAAGGCTGGTCTGTTTGATGTTTCTCATATGGGAGAAATCACTGTTAAGGGAGAAGATGCCGAGAAATATCTGCAGATGATTGTTACAAATGATATTTCTGTGCTTAATGACAATCAAATTGCATATACTCCAATGTGCTATACCGATGGTGGAGTGGTTGATGATCTCTTGGTATACAAGTACAACAGCACGGATTATCTTCTGGTTGTAAATGCCTCAAATACACAAAAGGATTTTGAATGGCTTTTGTCACAGTCTTTTGGAAATGTGGAAATAAAAAATATTTCTGATGAATATGCTCAGCTTGCTTTGCAAGGCCCAGAAGCTCAAACTATTTTGCAGAAGCTTTCTAAAGTTGATTTAAATTTAATTGAATTTTATCACTTTTTAGGTGATGTTAATGTGGGTGAATTTAAGACTATAGTGTCAAGGACCGGATATACAGGTGAGGATGGATTTGAACTATATTTTAAAGCTGACCATGGGCCACAAATGTGGGACTTAATTCTAGAAACAGGAAAAGAATACGGGCTTGTGCCTGCAGGTCTGGGGGCAAGGGACACTCTCAGGTTTGAAGCAGCACTTCCTCTTTACGGGCAGGAAATAGACAAAGACATTACCCCACTAGAGGCAGGACTTGGATTTTTTGTGAAACTTAACAAGGATGATTTCATTGGAAAAGAAGCTCTTGCAAAGCAAAAAGCTGAAGGTCTGAAAAGAAAAGTAATCGGATTTGAAATGGTTGACAGAGGAATTCCTAGAAGTCACTATGAAGTTTTTGCTGAGGGAAGAAAAATCGGCTATGTTACAACAGGAAGCTTTTCACCAACCCTTAAGAAGAATATCGGGCTGGCATTAATTGAAGCTGAATATGCAAAGGAAGGCACAGAAATAGAAATATCAGTACGAAACAAAAACCTTAAGGCAAAAGTTATCAAGAAACCTTTTTACACTAAAAAATATAAGAAAAGCTAAAGATATATAAACGAAGAGAAATGTTTAAAAGTGACAATATTTGGTAGAATTAAATTAACAATGTTATATGGATGAATTTGTTCATCATTAAAATCAATTATATGGAGGATATCATGAAAGTATTAAGCGAATTAAAGTATTCAGAATCACACGAATGGGTAAAGGTAGAAGGAAATAAGGCTTATATAGGAATTACAGACTATGCTCAGGATCATCTGGGAGATGTTGTTTATGTTGATTTGCCGGAAGTTGACACAGAAATTGAAGCCGGAGGACAATGCATAGTTCTTGAATCTGTTAAAGCAGCTTCAGAAGTTTTTTCTCCTCTTTCAGGAAAGGTTGTTGAAATAAACGAAAGCCTTTCCGACAATCCAAGTTTCATCAATGAATCACCATATGAAGCATGGCTTATTGCTGTTGAAATGTCTGATCCATCAGAAGTATCAGGCCTCATGAGTGCAGAAGATTACGAAAAAATATGCGACTAAGGAGGGGTTTATGAGATATATTGGAAATACTGATGAAGACAGAGAACAGATGCTGAAAGAAATTGGTTATCCAGACATAGAATCTCTTTTCAAAGCTGTTCCCGATTCAGTTCATTTAAAAACTAAGTTGAACATTCCTCAAGCTCAATCTGAAATGGAGCTTGTAAATAATATGAAGTCATTGGCAAAGGAAAATTTAAACACTGATGACTATGCATGTTTTTTAGGTGCAGGGGCATATGATCACTTTATTCCAGCAGCAATCGACCAGCTTATTTCAAGACAGGAATTTTATACAGCATACACTCCATACCAGCCTGAAATAAGCCAGGGAACATTGCAGGCAATATTTGAGTACCAGACAATGATATGCGAACTTACCGGTCTTCCTGTAGCTAATGCGTCCATGTACGACGGAGCCACAGCATTGACTGAAGCTGCCATAATGGCATGTGATGCAACAAAAAGAAATGAAATATTAATAGCATCTTCAGTGCATCCTGAAAGCCGACAGGTACTTGACACTTACGCAAAGTTCAGAGACATGACTATTGTTGAAACAGCATACAATAACGGCCAGGTTGATCTGGAGGATTTAAAGTCTAAGATAAACAAAAATACTGCAGCAGTAATTGTTCAAAGCCCTAACTATTTCGGAATTATCGAAGATGTTGAAGCTGCAGCAGCAATTGCTCATGAACACAAGAGCCTTCTTGTTGTAAGTGCAGACCCTATATCTCTGGCTGTTTTGAAAAGCCCGGGAGAAATGGGAGCTGATATTGCAGTTGGAGACGGTCAGCCTCTTGGGAATGCTCTCAGCTTTGGAGGACCTTACCTTGGATTCATGGCCGTTACAGATAAATTGATGCGCAAGATGCCCGGTAGAATTGTTGGCCAGACTACCGATGAACAGGGAAACAGAGGATTTGTACTGACTCTTCAAACAAGAGAACAACACATAAGAAGAGAAAAGGCAACTTCAAACATATGCTCAAACCAGGCTCTAAATGCATTGCAGGCTACAATTTACCTTACTCTCATGGGCAAGGAAGGACTTAAAAAAGTTGCAGAGCTATGCTTCAGCAAATCACACTACGCTTATGACCAATTGATTGCCACAGGAAAATTCACCCCTTTGTTCACTGCACCTTTCTTCAAGGAATTTGCAGTTAAGAGCACTGAAGAAATACAAAAGCTTAACGACAGACTTCTTGAAGATGGTTTTATAGGCGGATATGACCTGGGTAAAAAGTATCCTGAACATAAAGATGTTTGGCTTGTTGCTGTTACTGAAAAAAGAACTAAACAGGAAATAGACGATTTTGCACGAAAGGCAGGGGAATAATATGCAAAAACATAAAGCTTTAATATTTGAAATGAGCAAAAGCGGCAGAAAGTCATATTCACTTCCTGACTGCGACGTGCCGGAACTTAGTATAAATGATACAATTGACAACAAATATTTAAGAGAAGAATCTCCTGATTTGCCTGAAGTGACTGAGCTTGATGCAGTGAGACATTTCACTCAGCTTTCACAGAGAAACCATGGAGTGGATTCAGGATTTTATCCTCTTGGAAGCTGTACAATGAAGTACAATCCTAAGCTCAATGAAAAAACTGCAAGATTTGACGGATTTGCAAAAATACACCCATATCAGCCTGAAAAGACAGTGCAGGGGGCGCTTCATCTAATGTATGATCTTGGGAACATGCTTTCTGAAATAACAGGGATGGATGGATTCACACTTCAGCCAACAGCTGGAGCTCATGGGGAACTTGCTGGGTTAATGATTATAAAGTCATACCACAACAACAGAAATGACATGAAGAGGACAAAAATAGTTGTCCCTGACTCAGCACACGGAACAAACCCGGCTTCAGCAGCAGTTGCTGGATTTGATGTGGTTGAGGTAAAATCCGGTGAAAACGGACTGGTTGATATAGGCTCGTTAAAAAGTGTCATGAGCGATGAAATAGCAGGATTTATGCTCACTAATCCAAACACACTTGGATTGTTTGACTCAAACATCCTTGAAATAACAAAAATAGTCCATGAAGCAGGCGGGCTCATGTACTACGACGGAGCAAATGCCAATGCAATTCTTGGAATTTCAAGACCCGGGGACATGGGATTTGACGTTGTGCATTTAAACCTTCACAAAACATTCAGCACTCCTCACGGAGGAGGAGGACCGGGTGCAGGACCTGTTGGAGTTAAAAAGGATCTTGTTCCATTTTTGCCTGTTCCTGTTGTTGCAAAAAATGAAAATGAATACTTTTTTGATTATGACAGACCACTTTCCATTGGAAAAGTAAAATCCCTGTACGGAAACTTCGGTATTCTGGTTAGAGCCTACACATACATCATGAGCATGGGTCCTGACGGACTCAAATCAATTTCAGAAAATGCAGTTTTAAATGCAAACTATATTGCTAACAAGCTGAAGGACAAATATTTTCTTCCTGTTGACAGGGAATGCATGCATGAGTGCGTGCTTTCAGGAGACTGGCAGAAAAAGAAAAACGGAGTATCAACTCTTGATATTGCCAAGAGGCTTTTGGATTTCGGATTCCATCCTCCGACAATATATTTTCCTCTCATAGTTTCAGAAGCCATGATGATTGAGCCGACAGAAAGCGAGTCAAGGGAAACGCTGGATGAATTCATCGCAGTAATGAGACAGATTGCTGATGAGGCAGAAAATGACCCGGAACTGGTAAAAACAGCTCCTCACACAACAATCATATCAAGACTTGATGAAGCAACAGCAGCAAGAAAACCGATACTTCGCTACACAAAATAGACATTCAAAAAAACAGGCTCTCAAGCCTGTTTTTAATTGATGACTAAAATAAAAGTATGCAAACGAAATCATAAGTGTTTTTAGTTTGATTACACTAATAGTTACAATTATTAATTGACACAGTCAATTTTTTTTGATAATCTATATGAAAAATATAAAGGTCGCTTCAAAAAACAAATTAAGAGGAGTAAAAAATGATATTAATAGTTGATTTTGGTGCACAGTACAGTCAGCTTATAGCCAGAAGGGTTAGAGAAGCCAATGTGTATTGCGAAATAGTGCCATACACATATACAATCGATAAAATAAAAGAAAAAAATCCGCAGGGAATTATATTGTCCGGCGGGCCTGCAAGTGTTTATGAAGACATGGCTCCTACAGTTGACAAGGAAATATTTGAACTTGGAGTTCCAGTACTTGGAATTTGCTATGGCGGACAGCTTATAGCACAAAAATTCGGCGGCAAGGTAAAAAGAGCCGACTCAAGAGAATATGGCCGAGTTAAATTAGAAGTAAACTCAGAAGACAAGCTTTTCGGTAACATTGAGCAAAACTCTCTGGCATGGATGAGCCATACTGATTATATTGAAAAATCTCCAGAAGGGTTTGAAATAACTGCAAAAACAGACACATGCCCTGTATGCGCCATGAGAAACACAGAAAAGAACATCTATGCTGTTCAGTTCCATCCAGAAGTTGAACACACAGAAAAAGGAAGAGAAGTAATCAACAACTTCCTGTTCAATGTATGCAACATGACAAAAGACTGGACTATGGGAAATTTCTGCGAAGAATCAATTGCTAAAATAAAAGAAATGGTTGGAGAAAAAAAGCACTGTGTGCAATGTCAGGAGGAGTTGACTCTTCTGTAGCAGCAGTGATGGTTCATAAGGCAATAGGATCAAACCTGATCTGTGTATTTGTTGACCACGGCCTCTTGAGAAAAGATGAAGGCGACCAGGTTGAACAGGTGTTCAAGGAAAAGTTCAACATGAATTTAATAAGAGTTAATGCAGGTGAAAGATTCCTGGGAAAACTTGCCGGCGTTACTGATCCTGAAACAAAACGTAAAATAATAGGTAATGAATTCATCCGTGTATTTGAAGAAGAAAAACAAAAATTAAAAGAAGAGTTTGGACATATAGATTATCTGGTACAGGGAACAATTTATCCTGACGTTGTTGAAAGCGGAACTGCTACAGCTCAGGTTATAAAAAGTCACCACAACGTTGGAGGACTTCCTGAAGATGTTGACTTTGAACTGTTGGAACCATTGAGACAACTGTTCAAGGACGAAGTTAGACAAGTGGGAAGAGAACTTGGAATTCCAGAAGAAATAGTTGAAAGACAGCCATTCCCAGGACCAGGTCTAGCAATCAGAGTTCTTGGAGAAATCACAGAAGACAAACTTGAAATAGTAAGAGAAGCAGATTTCATATTCAGAGATGAAATCAAAAAAGCAGGACTCCAGAACAAAATATGGCAGTACTTCGCTTGCCTTCCAAACATTAAGAGCGTAGGCGTAATGGGAGACGGCAGAACATACTCACACACAGTGGCATTAAGAGCCGTAACATCAACAGACGGAATGACTTCGGACTGGGCAAGAATTCCATACGATGTGTTAGAAAAAGTAAGTAACAGAATAGTAAACGAAGTGGACAATGTAAACCGTATAGTTTACGACGTAACAAGCAAGCCACCGGCTACTATTGAGTGGGAATAGAAAAACGTTGAAATTTCAATGTAATTTAATATTGGGTTAGTATGAATTTTGGATAGATGGTTTATGATTTTACTGTATTTTTCGGTAATTATGACCATCTATTTTATTATTTTAAGGAGGCTTCCCCAGTGGAAAATTTACAAGGAAGAACGAAGATTAAAAGAAGAAAGAATTTACAATTATGCAAAGTTGAAGATATTTCATATCAAAATCTTTATGATTTATATGAAAAAGAATGTAAGTTGAAAAATTTATCTGCAACAACTATTAAAGGGTATTTTTTCGCTAACAAGTACTTTTTGCAATTTGCAGGAGAAAATTTGAAATGTAACGAGGTAACGCAGGATTTAATTAAACAATTATATACTTAGTTTAAAAGAAAGGTTAAAGCCACAAACAGTTAATTCATATGTTTTTAAAGTTTCTCCAATAGTAAAATATGGCATTAAAAGGGGTTATATTAAAGACAGTATTGAATTTACACATGTTATAGAACAAGATTATATAAAAGAAATTTACAATAGAGAGGAATTAGAGACCTTACTTAAACCACCAAAAGAAGATAATTTCAATGAATATAGAAGTTGGGTAATAGTAAATTTCCTGCTTGCAACTGGGATTAGGGCACAAGAGTTAAGAGAATTGCAAATTAAAGATGTAAGTTTAGAACAAGGTGTAATAACATTAAATCATACTAAAAATAGAAAAGCTTGTGTTATTCCAATACCAACAAGTTTAAATTTAATTTTAGATAGTTATATAAGGTTAAGGAATGCGACAGCAGAAGAAACATTATTAACATTATTTTCATTTTATCCTTCAATTAAATATACATATGATATAATTTGTGAAAAAGAAAAGGAAGGCGCATTTCCTCCTGTAATAGAAAAAGATTTCGTTGAAAGAATGATAAAAGAACACAAATGCCTGGTGTGTAAAACAGAATTAATAGAGCATAGTTCTTGTGAAAATGAAGTAAAAAAATTATTAGAACGACTATCATTTTCTTCTGAATCAATTCAAATATTAACTAAAATTAAATCAGAATTAGAAAATTTAATCGACGAAACAAAAGAATATAAAGCAATAAGAGACAAGTTGTTAGAACGAAAAAAATTATTGAGTTAACTATCGAACATTTAGTTGAGAAGATAAATAAAATAGATGCATATCTAAAAGGATTTACTGATAAAGAAAAAATTAAGGATATGCATCAAAAGAGGCTAGACAATACTGAGTTAAATAAAGAAAACAATAGAAAAGTAATAAAACTTGAAGTAGATATTGAAAAGATGAATAAAGATTTAGATGAAATAAAATTGGCAATTGAACGAGGTATGGCATCAATAAAGGAATTCAAAGAAATTAATAAGAAAATTACTTTTGCCAAAAGTGCATATTCAATTATTTCAGATATTGAGTTAGAGATGATGAATGAAGTAAGGGAAAAAATGAGATGTGAATCAGAATCAACATATTCCTTTTGTTCAGGTTTCCATGACTTAAAAACCTTAAATTCTTCTATATTTTTGAGCCACCCCGTAGCAGACTCATTTATAGAACCACTAAATGATACTATATCTTCTTCCTTATCAGTTAAAATCCCCACCTTTTGGTGAAAAATAATATTGGGTTAGTATGAATTTTGGATAGATGGTTTATGATTACTGTTCTTTTCGGTAATCATAGCCATCTATTTTATTATTTTTAAGGAGGCATTCCTAATGGAAAATTTACTAGGAAGAACGGATATAAGCTTTGAAAGACGGGATGAGGGGTTTTAGGAAGTGCATGGACATTAAATAATTGGAGTTAAAATTCGCATACTGAAGCTACATCAAAGATATTCAGCTGCCATTAAACTGAAGGAATTATGGCCCCTTTTCATGTTTTCGATTATAATATTGTGCATGAAAGTGTAATTGGTTCACCACAATCATTCTGCTGAGTTTTAACTTTGGTTAAACCCATTTTAACTAATTAGAGGAAGTTGAAAAGTTTTGCTAAGAATAATGGGTTAAGTATGATTTGTAATATGGTCAAAATGTTAGAATGCGGGTTTTAATTAAGTAGTAAATTGCAAATGTGCCTAAGAATTGTTGAAATTGAGTTAGGCACAAACTTGTGCCACAAGTTTCTGATTAATAGTGAACCCAATATAGGGTAATTGTATAAACTAAGTTAATTGTTCAGTGGTTATAAGCATAGATATATCTGAGAGAAGCTCTGGTATTTGAATTCTGCAAAATAATTTGACGGAAGAATTTTAGAAACAAGATATTTATAATTCCAACATTATGTTCTTATTTAACTTAAGAATATAATAGAAAACTATTATCACTACAAAGATAAAATATTAAAGTTTAATTAATGGATTTAGCATTCAAAGAATGAGATGACATAAAATGCAAAGTTGATATTGACATTATTTAGGTAAAAATATATTATAATTCTAATATTGGCAACTTATTAAATTAAAGCACTAGTGGATGGTAGTTGCTCAAGGAATCACAAAGTTTTAAACTAAATAGTTTTTGACCTTCAAAGGAGGTTAATAAGAAACAATACTTACAAGCTCGAAAACCATTGAATAGTTATATTAATGAGATTACATGTATTCTTGAAACATAAAGATTAAGCTAATTAATGCTATTACTTTAAAGATCAATGAAATCATTTGCCAAGTTCAACATTTGAAGAGGAGGTACATAAAACACATGCTAGGTATATGGGAGATAATTAGAGAAGGTTTAAGACAAGACATAGTTGATACTTCTAGAGACTATTTTGATGATTATAAGGGTTACGAAAGCACTGTCAGTAACGAAAAAAAAATATCAATAATTAATGAGTTTGGAAAAGTTACACAAGTACGAGGAAACCAGATAAAAGTAATTGTTCATGCCAAAGAAGTAAATTTAAATGCTTATGAAATGGCTTTTTTATGGGGCATGTACTGTTACACACGTTCTTCTAGAGTCGGCTTAACACCCATTATTGATTATACTGGAGTTTCAGAAGAAGAAAGGTCAATAATTTTTGAAAAAATTAAATCAATTAGAAAAAGACGAGGTAGTTACGCTGGGCAAATTAAAGCAGAAGGGGAAAAATTAGGGTTTGACAAGTTATATGAACTTCAATGGGAGATCAAAGACATACAGCCCGAATTTAAAAACGCAGGTCTTTTTTATATAACGATAACCGAAAAACTTCTTTTAAATTCAGGTAATCATCATCTGTAAAAATCTTAATCAATTGGTCCAAAATAATACGGAGATAATTTTTCTATTTCTGCATTTATTTTTGGCTTTTTTATTCTTGTATTAATAATCAAAATAGATTATTTTCAGTTGATTTGGACAATGAGTTTTGATAGAACAGAGATAAACGAATCGCATTTCACAGTTGCGGTATAAATCACCAATAAGATGTTAAAAAATGGTTAATTGATTAATGTTTGAATACCTGCAACCACTGTTAAGGTAGAAGATGAAGAAAATGTCAAATATCTTGAATGACTCATTGAAGCTCTTGAAGACTGCGACGATGTCCAGGAAGTTTATCACGACTGAGAGATGCTTGTGGTATGTTAGAAATAGAAAAGATTATTTGTTTTGATATTAATATAAGTGAGTAGCAGTAATGCTACCCTTTTTTATTGGGGGATATTTTACATTTATTAATGCATAATTTTACATAAGTATAGGTATAGTACCTTCACATCTATGTCACAGAAATTTTTTAATATTAGGAAGACGGCTTTAAATACAAAAATATTAATATATAGTTACTTGGTATGTGTTGACTTCAATGCATTAAAGTGTTACCATAAAAATTTGGTACAGTAAGCCGATTAGATAAGTAAAAACAAACTGGCTTTTCTTGTATATACAAACCGATAAATGCTATATTAAAATATAAATAATATTGAAAATTCAACAATGATATTTCCAGTAAGATGAGTATTGTCTCCAAAACAAAATATGGCAGTACTTTGCATGCGTTCCTAACATCAGAAGCGTAGGTGTAATGGGAGACGGCAGAACATACTCACACACAGTGGCATTAAGAGCCGTAACATCAACAGACGGAATGACTTCCGACTGGGCAAGAATTCCATACGATGTATTGGAAAAAGTAAGTAACAGAATAGTTAACGAAGTGGACAATGTAAACCGTATAGTTTATGACGTAACAAGCAAGCCACCAGCTACTATTGAGTGGGAATAAAAAATAAAGAGCTTACAAACGTTGTTAAATCAATGTTTATAAGCTCTATTTTTATTGTGTGATTCTAATTTGATTCTATTACTAAATTTTGAAGTGCTGATGCAATTTGGTTTTGTTTATTGGGGTATAGATGAGAGTATGTATTCATTGTTGTTTCGACTTTTTCATGACCAAGCCTTTATTAATAATGGAGAGAAACCCATTTCAACTAACAAAGATGCATGGCTGTGTCTTAAGTCATGCAATCTAATTTTTTTAGTACCAGACTTTTTACATCCCCTATCCATATCAGATAGTGCAAATATGCTCAAAGGTATTCAATGGTGGATGTTTACTAGGAGTTTTCTATATCTTTGTTACAATTTTTGCTTCCTCTAAAATAGGCTTTGCAAATATGTTTAGTCTAGTAATTTGCGGTCAGATAATTTTATCGATTATATTTGATCATTATGGTTTTCTCGGAAATGAGATACATCTTATTAATCCGCAAAGAATTCTTGGAGTGGTTTTACTTATAACAGGGGCAGCTATAATACAAAAATTTTAGATAGTCTAAAGGAGGATAAACATTGAATAGAATATGCGTTTATTCAGGTTCTAATTTCAGTAATAACCCTAATATAAAATGACTGCATTGCAGCTTGGAGAAATTCTGGCACATAACAAAATCGAGTTGGTTTATGGCTGCTCTAAAGTAGGTTTAATGGGTGATTTGTCTAATCAGGTACTTAAAAATAATGGCAAGGTTATAGGTGTGATGCCTAAAGGTCTTTTCCCTAAAAAAATTGCAAATGTGAATCTTACTCAATTTATTGAAGTTGCAGATATGCATGAGAGAAAGAAAAAAATGGCATGATTTACAAACAAAATAGAAAATTTATAATTGATGAATAAACCTTTCTGTATACATGACAAAAAATATCAGCATTTACTAGCTAATATAAGCCATTAAATGTGATATTTCAACTCAATGATCGCTCGGATCCTATTATGTATATCCGTCGATATATCTAGTTTGTATATATTTTTGTCATTTTTTTACAAATTATCTTGACTTTATCAATAATAAGTCGTAAAATTCGTAAGGTGATATCACGACCAACATACAATATATTTAATTAAAATTAAGTATACTACGACAAAGGCAAACTTAGCGAAAGCTAAGGACGCAAAGTTATGGGCCTTCCAGATCTTGCTGATGGCTGCCAGACTGCCGAATTTTTTTTGTCGCTAAATGCGACTTTTTTTTGAGTTTTTTAAATAATAATTCATCGGCAAATGCGAAACTAAATAAAAGTTGTTCTACTTCAACCAAACAAAATGCTGTATTTATGCGGCATGTGACGTTTTGCGAAAGTCTGATAAAAATTAAACAAGGGGGCGTTTATTTGAAACTCAGAACACGATTATTCTCAATGCTATTAATTACAAGTTTGATTCCACTATTAATCTATTCAGTTGTATCCGTATACTCTTTTGTTTTAAATTCTGAAAAATCTACATATCAACTAAGCCAAGACAAGTTAGAAATTGCTGAGGCTGAAATAAGCAGTACGATTGAGAAAAATTTCAATACCATACATATGGTTGCTAATCAACCGGCTATTCGAAATTTTGATTTAGACAATGCGAAAAACATTCTAGTGGATGCTGCTAAAGTAGATCCAGCTCTTACTATTGCTCTTGACAATGCCGAAGGACAACAAGTCGTTAAAAGTAATGATGATGCCTTTACCAATGTCACAGATAGAGAATTTTATATTCAAGCTATGAGTGGAACTGAAGAGTATGTATCTGATATTCTCGTTTCAAAGGTTACCGGTAAAATGCTTGTCGTTATCTCTACGCCTGTTCGTGATATGAATGACAACATCATCGGAGGCCTACAAGCAAGCATTGAGCTCGCTCATATCAGTGACTTTGTCACAGAGCTTTCAGTGGATGGCTCAAACGTATATGTTCTTTCCAGACAAGGGACTGTATTGGCACATCCAAATCTGGAATATGTCCAAAACCAAGAAGATTTTAGCTCTTTAGAATTTGTCCAGACAGGTTTAACCGGACAAAATTCGACCCTGCAAACCACAAATATTCAAGGCGAAGAGGTCATTGTCAGCCATACATTGAACGAGTTGACGGGCTGGTTAATTGCTGTAGAAACACCTGTTTCGGTTGCAATGTCTTCCGCTTATAAACTCCTGAAAACCTCTATCGCTCTGGTCGTTGGCGCAGCCATAGTTGTGGGATTACTTGGCCTTTACTTTTCAAAAAGCTTTACTAAGCCGCTTGTTAAGTTATCCGATATTATTAAAACAATTGCCAGCGGAGATTTGAAAGACTTTGAGATGAAAATCAAATCAAAGGATGAAGTCGGTCAACTTTATCATAATCTTAAGACAATGACTCAAGATTTAAGGGGACTTGTAGGCAACATTCAAACAGCTGCCTCGATGTTAGCATCTAATTCTTTACAATTATCCTCAACAACTGAAGAAACCACCCAGAGCTTAACCCAAGTCGTTACAACTATAAACGATATGGCTCAAGACAATAGTAATCAAGCTATAATGATTCAGGGTACAACAGATGCGATTACTATGGTTAATAGTATCGTTTCAGAAGCTACGATTAAAACAGAAGTTACAGCAGGTAAGGCCAAAGAATCATTAGAACTTGCTAAAGAAGGTCAAAAGGCTCTTAAACGCCAAAGTCAAAAAATCGAAGAAAACAACAATTATACGAATGCTGTTGGAGAATCAGTACATCAGTTGGCTACAATGGCTGATGAGATTCGCAATATAGTTGGTGCAATTAACAGTATCTCAGAACAAACCAATCTCCTTGCCTTAAATGCTTCGATTGAAGCAGCTCGTGCGGGTAATGCAGGACGAGGATTTGCCGTTGTAGCTGAAGAAGTTCGCAGACTGGCTGAACAATCAGGTAATTTCACCAAGAAAATTGAAGATATTATCAATGGCATCAATGGTAGAGTGAATGAAACCGTTAATAATATGAAACAGGTTAAAGAAAGCGCCCTTGTTATGGAGTCTTCGGCAGAAGATACAAAAGAAAGCTTTGACAAGATTTTTGACTCGATTACTGAGCTTGCGCAAATATCCAATGAGGTTTCCACAGCTTTAGAGGAGATCAATAATCAGACAAATGAAGTAACTGATCAATCCATGAATATTTCTGCGATGGTTGAAAAAACATCGGCTGGCATGCAGGAAATCTCAGCTTCTTCAGAAGAACAATTAGCTTCAATTGAAACAATTGCTCAATCTTCTGTCCAATTAGAAAGTGTGGCTCAAGAACTGCTCACTCAAGTTACGAAGTTTAAAGTTTAATGACTCTTAAGTAAGTCATTGGATAAATAACCTAAGAGGAAGTTGGATCATGAACGTCTTGTTGATGTCCTGCTTCCTCTTAGCGTTTACCGTTACCACCACTCGTTTTTAGACACAATTTTAAAAATTTACACAATAATTTTTAGTGACGGCATTTACGCTTATTCCATTAGTAGAAAAGAACACGAAAGCACACTGAACTGCATTTAAGGTTTTAAGAATTTATAATGACCTGTTAGATTTTCGAAGCATTTTTAGAAAATCTAATACGGTCATTGTTTATTTTTGACCTAAAAAGGAGATGTTAGATATGAAGACAGGAGACATCAAAGCGAACAGGGTGATAGAAAGTAAACCCAGTCAAAGAATTTTCAGACAATAAATATGCTGATTTGAAATTTAAATTAATAATTTGGTTGATAAGTTAAAGAACTTAAATACATAATGATATTGATTAAATGAATACTCAACAGTAGCTAAATAAGCAGAGCCGGATTATAAATATTATGATATAATATGATTCATTAAGTATGGGAAAAAGGGAGACATGTTAAAAATATATAAATGAAGGGACAGTGAAAACAGTTCCATAGACCAAAGGAAGTTGTGGTGTTTTAATGAAAGGTTTAAAAAAGATTATAAGTGCATCCATATTGGTTGCATTAGCATCTCAAATTAATTTAGGATTATCAGAAAGTGATTTTGTCGTTTCTGCAGGTGTAATAATATTTGTGACATTTCTTTATTATTATGAAGATATAAGCTCTATATCGATGGGAATGTTATCTGCTGTCACGGTTTTTTTATTAAGATTAGCAGTCTATCAAGTAACTATTGGTTATAACAATGAAGTATTCATTGCTTATATGCCGGAAATGTTATTTTATATTTTTTATCCATTATTATATAAATTATTAATAAAAAATGGTAGAAAGCACAATATAGGTTTTGTTTTTTTGGCGCTTATTTCATGTGATTTTTTATTAAATTCTATTGAAGTGTTTTTTAGGTATTTTATTTTTGCTGATACAAATCTAATTGAAGTTATTCCATCACTGCTGGTTGTCAGCATTGTTCGATCATCTTTAGTATTAGCTATATTAGTAGCATTTAACTACTATGATTTGATGTTAACAAAGAGAGAGCATGAAGATAGATATAAAAAGCTGTTATGGCTTACATCTCAACTAAAAACTGAAATTTTTTGGATTGAAAAAAATATGGATAATATTGAAAAAGTTATGTCGCAATCTTATAATTTATTTGAGCAAATTAGCAATAATCAAAATAAAGACAACTGGGCTAACAATGCTTTAAATATTGCCAGAGATGTTCATGAAATTAAGAAAGAAAATGGATTAGTGGTTCGAGGAATTAAAAGCATTACGGAAAATGAGCTGAATGATAATGGTATGGAATACAAAGATATTAACAATATTTTGCTTGAAACAATGATTAGAGAATCCAAAAATATCAATAAACACATAGAATTCGAATTTATTATGGGTGAAAATTTTTATACAGATAAACATTATTACTTGATGTCAGTTTTGAGAAATCTTATAATGAACAGCATGGATGCTATTAGTGAATCTCAATTTGATGCAAAAATTAGCGTTGTTCATAGTGTTGATGAAATTGATCATATATTTCAGATATCAGATAATGGATCTGGAATTAATGAAAATGATATTAATGAAATTTTTTCACCGGGGTTTTCTACTAAAATTAATTATGATACAGGAGAAATAAATAGAGGATTAGGGCTTAGCATAGTGCAGTATATTGTTGAAGAACAACTTAAAGGTGAAGTGAAAGTAAATTCTAAATTAGGAATTGGAACGATTTTTAATATTAATATCCCTAAAATTATTTTGGAGGAAAAATCAAATGAGAATATTCATAGTTGATGATAATATAAATGTAGTTAGAATTCTTGAAAAAATAATATATGATAAGGAATTGGGAGAAGTAGTAGGCACATCTTATAATGGACCTGATGCATTGAAGGAAATTGATGCTATCCGACCAGATTTAGTTTTATTAGATTTGCTTATGCCAGTCAAGGATGGCATAAGTATTCTAAAGGAGATTAAAAATAAGTATCCAGAAATACATTATATAATGATATCACAGGTATCCTCCAAGGAAATGATATCAAAAGCATATGAGCATGGAATAGAATTTTTCATTTCAAAGCCTATTGATGCAGTAGAAGTACAAAGTGTAATTAAAAATGTTACATATAAATTCGAAATGAACAAGAAATTACAAACCATACAAGGTTTATTTTCTGATAAACAAAGTGCATCTGTTCTAGAGCATACTAAAGATAGCATTATTGGTATTAAAAGGGTTATGCAAAGAATGGGTATATTGAGTGAATCAGGAAGTCAGGATATTATTAATATTGCTAAATATTTAATTGATAATAATAAACACACGTCTGATGAGACTATTGCAGATTTGTGCAGCCATTTTACAGATAACCCTAAAGTTATGGAACAGAGAATCAGAAGGACTGCAGCTATTGGAATGAAAAATCTTGCTAACATCGGACTGGAGGATTATATGAATGAGATATTTACAGAGTATTCAAATGGATTATACAATTTTGAACAGATAAAAATAGAAATGGATTTTATTAGAGAAAAAAGTAAAAAAAGAGGTAAAGTTAATTTAAAAAAATTTATTGATGGTATTGTATACTACAGTGAAACAGAAAAAGCTTGAAAAAAAAATTCGAAAAAATGACATCGTTTTTTTAATCACATGAAACTTACTGAAGATTTTTGAAGGTCCTCGATTAATATATGAAAACATTAAACACGATTGATTTAATGTATATATAATTAAGGAGGATTTATATAATGGAAAATTTCAGAAATTTTGTTGAAATGATTAATACAGTGCTTTGGGATTATGTGCTAATTTTTGCACTTATGGGTATTGGTATTTTCATGACTATTAAGCTTAAGTTTCCTCAATTTACTAGGTTAATTCCGGGCTTGAGGAAAATGATTGCCGAAATAGCAAATAAGGAAAAGGCTGAAGAAGGCAAAATGACTCCTGTACAAGCCTTAGCAACTGCTATAGCTTCACAGGTAGGTACAGGAAACATAGTTGGTGTTGCAACAGCTATTGCAGCAGGTGGTCCTGGCGCTGCATTTTGGATGATAGTATCTGCGTTCTTTGGAATGGCAACTATTTTCAGCGAAGCAGTATTGGCTCAAAAATACAGAGAAAATAAAGATGGAGAACTGGTAGGTGGACCTGCATATTATATTAAAAATGGGTTGAAATCAAAATGGCTTGCTGTGTTTTTCTCCATAACAGCCGTTGTAACTATGGGAATTGTCGGTACCATGGTTCAATCAAATTCTGTTGCCGGTTCAGTTAGTTCAGCGTTTAATATTCCGGTTATTGCAGTTACAGTGGGTCTTGCAATAGTAGTTACTTTGATATTGATGGGAGGCATGGGAAGAATAGCTTCTTTTGCTGAAACTGTTGTTCCAATAATGGCTGGTGCTTATATACTTGGAAGCTTGGTAATTATTGCTTTAAATTTAGGCGGGTTTATTACAGCTATTAAAAGTATTTTTATTGGAGCATTTACACCAGGCGCAATTGGCGGAGGTGCACTTGGTATAACAGTTCAACAAACTGTAAGATACGGTCTTGCCAGAGGATTGTTTTCCAATGAAGCAGGAGTTGGTTCCACACCTCACTCACATGCAGTTGCAGATGTAAAGCATCCAGCAGAGCAGGGTTTTTCAGCAATGATTGGAGTGTTTATTTCAACATTTTTAATTTGTACATCAACTGTTATGGTAAATACGGCTACAGGTGCATATAATTCAACAATACCTGCATCAGTAATGGCCGAAAGTGCAACGGTCATGACACAAAATGCTTTTACTTTAAACTTTGGAAGTGTTGGGGGAATGTTCCTATCAGTTTGCTTATCATTTTTCTCTCTGACAACAATAATAGGCTGGTATTTCTTTGCAGAATCCAATGTAAAGTTTTTGTTTAATGCAAAGCCTGTAACCTTAAATACATTTAAGGTTATAGTAATTGCTTCATTAATAATTGGTACATTGATAGATGCTACATTTGTATGGGAATTAGTAGATATGACTGTAGGACTAATGGCAATACCAAATATTATAGCTTTATTTGCACTGTCTAAAGATGTGCGTTCCATATTAGACGATTATGATTCAAAGATATTGAGCGGAAATATTAGTTGGGAATATAAATATCAAAAGATAGAAGCAAAAAGCAGCAAGAAAAAACATTTGAACAAAAGGGTTTTTGGTACAACTATGTTAAAATAGATTTGGCAGGATTTAACCAGCACCTCATTAAACTAAAGAGGCGCTGGTTTTAAGTATATAATATGGGAGAAAGATTCCTGGGAAAACTTGCCTACGTTACTGATCCTGAAACAAAACGTAAAATAATAGGCAATGAATTCATCCGTGTATATTTCTATGGTACAGTAGTAAATCCAAACAATAATCAACCTTGGGGCGCTGCAGGAGCTATGTTTCAATTATTAGAGGATGACAGTTTTGAACTAATTGAAGCTTACTTCGGAGATGAAAAGTTAGTTGGAGATGATATTAACGAATTTTTAGAGATAATCTATAATAATTAAATCCATATTAAATAAATTGAGATGGTATTAATTTATGCCATTTCTTTATTTTTTATTGATCTATAATTATATGAATAATTAATATTGGTGAACTTGAAATAAGTTTTTTCAGTAAATTGTTAATATCATATATTTCTAGGAACAGAACAGGAAAAAAGTAAAGGTGTAAGTAAAAATATCAAGATTGTAAAATATATTTTTAAAGAATACCTACGTGGAAAGGAACTTTCACAATAACCAAGGATTTAAACAGTAAAGGGGTGAAATCTGTAACAGGGGGAAAGTGGCATGATAATACGGTTCGCGGTATGCTCAAAAATGATAAACTATAAGGGGCGCACTATTATAATGACTGACACAGATGATGTCGACATTGCTAGCTTTTAATGTTGCTGAGGATGGATTTTTAAGTTAATTACTTATATGAAACTGGAAAAAATTATGTTATAATATTAGGAGATAAAAACGTTATCTTAGGGTAAGGGGGAAAACTAAACGAATGACTATTTTAGACAAGGTAAGAGACACATTTAAATGGTGTGAAATAGGAAATGAATTTACTACACAAGAAATCATTAATAAGGTTGTTTTAAAACATGGATGCAATCCTGGAAGTATAATACCTAGTGATTATTGTTATAATCGAATTAATAATGGAATTGATTTTGAAAATCACTTACATTTATTTGAGTATATGGGGAATAAAACTTATAAGTTTTTAGGCGAGAATTTTTCTTATAGCGGCACAATATTTCATAAACCAAAAGGGGGATATGAAATAGCTATTGGGAAATGGACTAATGGAATAATCAACTATGATTTTAATAATGATATACATACAAAAGAAGAAAAAGTAATATTTGCTGACAACCAGGTTATACAGCACAGAACTAAAAGAGATGCAAGTGTAAAATTGAGATTTGATGTATTAAAAAGAGATAACTTTAAATGTTGTATCTGTGGGGCTTCACCCGCTAAGGATGTAAATGTTGAACTACATATTGACCATATAATTCCATGGTCGAAAGGTGGAGAAACGGCAATTGACAACTTACAAACACTTTGCTCTAAATGTAATTTAGGTAAAAGTGATTCTATGTGATTTAGTTGGAGGAAAAAAATGAAGATAATACTTAGCAGAAAGGGATTTGATTCTGCTGCTGGCAGATATCCAAGTCCTTTGTTAATAGAAGAAAATCAACTTATATCATTTCCTATACCAGAAAATGACATGGATACAGGTATAACTTATAAAGATCTTGATTTTAATGAAAACTTTACATATGCAAATATTATGAACGATTTAGGCATTAATGATTTTGAAAATAAGTATGTCCATTTAGACCCTGACTTAAATCAGAGCACCATAAGAAATAGGGATAATGATTGGAGAGGAATATTTGGGCAGTGTAATAGTTCACAATCACATCTATCTAATCAAAATGTAGGAAAGGGAGATTTGTTTCTATTTTTTGGGTGGTTTAGAGAAGTAAAGAGAATAAATAACAGGTATACTTATATTAAAGGAACAGATAAACATATTATTTGGGGCTACCTTCAAGTAGGTGAAATACAAAGCATATCAAGACAAGCTAAATATGAAAAATGGAAAAACATGCATCCTCATTATTACTGTAGAAATAGGGATAAAAATACTGCTTATATATCAGCGGATAAACTAAGCTTTGACAATTTAAAGCCTGGATACGGATGTCTAAAGTATAATAAACCTTTAGTTTTAACATGTGATGGTCAAGAAAAAAGATCCCTGTGGAAACTACCATCTTATTTTCATCCTAAATTTAATACTAAAATGACATTTCATGAGAAGATAGCTGCTAAGAATGAAAATCCAATATGGAAGCTAAATAGTGACCATTGTACATTACAGACAGTTGGTAGGGGACAGGAGTTTGTGATTACTGGTAATAAAAAAGTTGAAGAGTGGGCACAAGACTTAATATTAAACAATTAGGAATTAGCTATGCTTAAATTAAATGGAGATATTGTCATGAATATAATTGATAAATTGGTTGCTTTATTAGAAGAAGAAAAAATGGGCAATTTAGCTTCATAAAAGGACAAGTTCAAAAGAAAGCAGGAATATATATATATAATGGCAAATGTTTGTATATTGGTAAGGATAAATTTTATATGACCGTATAAAAAGTCATTACATAGAATGTTTTTCTCCTGTTCCTGGGGATACAAAAGACATGAGGTGGATAGATTTTTCTCACAGAATCAAGGTGTAGTAGAAATATATTGGAAAGAGTTTGAAACTGAAGATGAAAGGAAAGTTGTTGAAACTCTATTAACAAAAATACTAAATCCTACTTTTTTATCATTAAAGTAATGAGAACAATTACAGATAGTAGAATTTAAAAAATCAGAAGCTATAAGTGATGTGAAATTTATAGATTAAATTATTTGTGACTTTGAAATGTTATATCAGGTATTGGAGGATAAAAGTCATGGAAATACTTTATAATTATGATGAAAAGCAACATATGAATTATGTAAAAAAACTAGTTAAATTGTCAGATGAATTGATTATAGCATCACCTTTCTTATCTGATGATATTGAGCATATTATGCATGAAATAGGCTTGGTATCAAAGATTAAAAAAGTCATCATTGTTACAGTTCTAAAGGCTTTTGATGAAGGGTTACGAAAAGCAGATAGCTTATTTGTTTTGGTAAACTTTTTTGATAAGAATCAGATTGCATATGAAATTATCATTGATGAAAAATTGCATGGCAAAGTATATCTGTTTTATAAAAATAAAGCAGATGTAGGTGTTATTATATCTTCTGCAAATTTTACTCAAAAAGGATTGGAGAAAAATCATGAGTGGGGAGTAGTATTTCAGGATGCGAAAAAACAAAAACATATTTATGATACGATACTTGGTTACAAAGGAAATATACAAATTACAAAGGAACAAATATATATAATTAAGCAAGAAGCAGATAAATTTAAAATTAAAAATAAACCAGAAAAGCTAGCAGCAAAATTTGATGCTTCAAAGTTTATGAATATGAAGCCATCCAAAAAATCATCAAATGTTAAGTATTTCATTAAGCCAATTGGCAGTACAGATAAGCCATATATTGATAAGGTGGTTATGTCAACAGATATTTATTTCTCTAAGGTATATCCAACTGCAGTAACTGAAAATGATATACTTATTTGTTATGCAGTAGGTAATGGTAGATTATTGGGATATTATCAGGTTACTTCAGAAAAAGCATTAACAGTGCCAAATCCAGATGAAATAAGGTGGCCTCATTATGTTGAAAGTGATTGCCTCTCGCAGTTGTACAGTGATCATTGGTGGAATTTTGAATTGGTTTTAGGAGTGTTGGAAAAGGAATTTACTGAGTTGTATGTTGATAAGTCGATAACAAATCGAGGAGGTAAAACTCTTGGTGGATTGAAGTACGGACTGGATAAAATACAGCTGACAGTGGAATTTGCCCAGTTCATTATTAATAGAATTGATGATATTTGTAATCAAGATAATAATAAGCAGGGGATTGAAAAATGATGAAATTGACAACAGAGCAGATAAAGCTTGCAGAACAGCTCTTAATAACAGTATTGAAGAAGGAATCCTATGTAGAATATAAGGAATTAGGAGACCGAGTGAATCCACCAATTCATCATCGTCAAGTTCCAAAACATATTGGTGAAATTTCTAAACTTTGCTATGAATTGAGTCTTCCATTCCTTTCAGCAAAAGTTGTGACAAAAGGTAAAAATGTTGCTGGAATCGGTTTTTATAACCTTTATACTGAATACTTTTCTGAGGCTAAAAAACTAACCCCGAGCCAGGTCTTTAAGGAAGAGTGTAAGAAAATTAGAGAATGCACTGAATGGTATAAACTTGCTGACTATTTGCATATTGAAATTGACTTACCAAGACCAAATAAAAATATAAAAATTGAAACCGATTTATCTATAAGAATATTGCCAATGAGTAAGAAAGAAGAGTTTCCTGACATGAGTATAGAGGACGTGCAGAACGACTACTTTTTAGGAAAACTTCGAAATAGTAGACAAGGTAAATATTATTTCAAAAAAGTTGGTATGGATGCACCGAAAGGGTCATTGATACTGTTTCAATTTGATAATGTCATAATTGCATCTGCAAGGCTTTTGAGTATTTTAAGATTTAATATACCTGTTGAGAAACAATATTTAGGAGCATATAAATTTGATATTAATACTATTAAGGTATTTGAACCTATAACAATACAGGAAATAAGAAACATAGATAAAAATATTACAGTATTTTCTCAATCTAAACAAAAGATAAATCTTTTATATATGTCAGAAATAGACGCACTAATTCAAAGTAAGCAATTATCCATCACTCCAGACGAGATACCTGTTGGAATACATCAAATTCTTAAGGAAGGTGCAAAGAAACAGATTACAGTAAATTCATATGAAAGAAACTACAAGGCAAGACAAGCCTGCATTGAATACTACGGATGTGTTTGTTCAGTTTGTGGTTTTGACTTCGGAAAATTTTACGGAGATGAATTTAAAGGTAAAATACATGTTCACCATATTAAGTCATTATCTGAAATAAATGAAGAATATGAAGTTGATCCGATAAAAGACTTAAGACCTGTTTGTCCTAACTGTCATTTGGCTCTTCATTCTAAAATTGGGGATAAGCCGTATGATATAGATGAATTAAAAGCAATAATAAAAGGATGTAAACAATAAAAGATTATTGGAGGAAAAAATGAGCTTAAATTTTGTAAAAGTTGATGAAATATTAAAATCATATGGATTAGTATCGCATACAACTAAAGGTTGAAAATTCAACGAATATGGATATGATGATAAATTTATCAATATCAAAAAAAGAAATGTAGCTACAATGGTAAAACCTTAAGTTAATGGAGGGGTAGGTGGCTATTTATATGTAGACCATTTAAAAGAATATGACAATCATCCTAGGAAAACTAAGATGGGTCATATCTGCATCGGCCATATGACAGAAGATGAATTCAAAGTGACAATAGAAAAAGTAATTAAGGATTATAAATAATATATTGTCAAATTAATGAAGTCAAACAGAAAATATATCATTAGGGTATGTTTGTTAATAAATATAATAGAAAATCTTTAAATACAAAATGTTACCCCGGGGTAAAATCATTACAATTTCGCCAATTATTATCATTTTACAGCCACAACGCACATTGAGACAGTTGTGTTGATAGAGAAGAAATAGGTTGAAATCAAAGGGGCTAACGATTTTTAAATTATATACTGCTGTATTTTTAATCCCTTGGGCGAATATGAGTAGTCATAAAGGCCACTTGTGAACCGAGGGTCAAGTAAAACTGAATAGAGCTAAAGAGCTATCAATTATTCAAACGAATAATTGATGGCTCTTTGCTTTTTCATAGATACCGCTTTTTATTGACAGGAGTTGGAAAATCTTATATAATAGTTATTAGTAAGCTAACTAACTTATATTGAGGTGATCATATTGAAAAATACAACACCTTCCACAGCTAATGCGGAAACTTATTTTATAGAACTTTTAAATCAAGACCTTGTTTTTGGCGAATACTTGCGTGCCTTACGTAAAGCAAAAAAAATATCCATACGGGAGCTTGCTAAACAAGTAAGCAAGACACCTACATATATTAGCGATATAGAAAAAGGAAACAATCGCCCACCCGATGAGAATTTGCTCAATAGTATTATTGTTGCTCTAAATCTTGGCGATGATACATATCAAATTAAAAATAAGCTTTTTGATTTGGCTGCAAAAGAACGTGGAGTTGTTTCAGCGGATATAGCTGATTTTATTATGCGAGATGATGATGTGCGAAATATCATTCGCCTTGCTAAAGCAGATGAAAAAATGCGAAATCAAATATTAAGTATTGTGAAATAGGAGAAAACGAAAATGGCTGATAATAGAAGAGAACAAGAAAGAAGTGAGCTTTACCGTACAATCTGGGCACTGGCCAACGACCTTAGAGGTAGTGTTGACGGATGGGATTTTAAGCAGTATGTTTTAGGTATGCTATTTTATAGATATATCTCTGAAAATCTAACTACTTACCTCAACAAAGGCGAATGGGAAGCTGGCAACGTTGAATTTGATTATGCTAATATATCTGATGAAGAAGCTGAAAATGTTAGAGCTGATATGGTAGAGACAAAAGGTTTCTTTATTCTACCAAGTGAATTGTTTGGAACCCTGCTGAACAAAATTAACAAAGCTGATAAAGAGGCAAAAGAAAAAGAACTTGAAGTTGCTGATCTCGATGAAAATCTAAATGAAATATTGCAACAGAACTTTAAAAATATTGAAGCCTCTGCTGTTGGTAGTCCCAGTGAAGAAAATTTTAAGGGTCTTTTTGACGATATTGATGTAAATAGCAACAGGCTTGGTCCAACTGTTATAAAAAGAAATAAAAGACTAAAAAAGCTGATTTCTGTAATTGGCGATATGGATCTTGGTGATTATCAAGATAACTCTATTGATGCTTTTGGGGATACATACGAGTATTTAATGGGTATGTATGCTTCTAATGCTGGTAAAAGTGGTGGCGAATTTTTTACGCCTCAAGAAGTATCTGAGCTTTTAACCAAAATCACTTTAGTAGGCAAAACTGAGGTAAACAAGGTGTATGACCCTGCTGTGGGCAGTGGTTCTTTGCTTCTGAAATTTGCAAAAATCCTTGGTAAAGAAAATGTTAGAAACGGATTTTTCGGGCAAGAAATTAACATTACAACCTATAACCTTTGTCGTATTAACATGTTTTTGCATGACATTGGTTATGAGAAATTTAGCATAAAACATGGAGACACACTGGCAGACCCCAATAAAGAGCATTGGGATGAAGAACCCTTCGAAGCTATCGTTTCTAATCCCCCATACTCCATCAAGTGGGAAGGCTCTGATAACGGCACATTGATAAATGACCCTCGTTTCTCTCCTGCCGGAGTGCTGGCGCCTAAGTCAAAAGCTGACTTTGCCTTTATTATGCATTCTCTACACTGGCTTGCTACAAATGGTACAGCTGCTATTGTTTGCTTTCCCGGCATTATGTACCGTGGTGGAGCTGAGCAAAAAATCAGAAAATACTTGATTGATTATAACTATATTGAATGTATCATTCAGTTGCCCGATAACCTTTTCTACGGAACAAGTATTGCAACCTGTATTATGGTGCTAAAAAAATCTAAAATCGACAATCAAACTCTGTTTATTGACGCATCAAAAGAGTTTGTTAAAGCTACAAATAGTAATAAGCTTGATGAAAAAACCAATATTGAAAATATCTTGACTGCATATAAAAACAGAAAAACAGAAAAACACTTTACTGCACTCGTAAAACAAGAAGATATTGAAAAAGCGAATTACAACCTTTCTGTATCAACTTATGTGGAAAGCGAGGATACAAGAGAAATTATTGATATAGCTGTTCTCAATGCTAAAATTTCTCAAATTGTTGAGCGGGAAAATACGTTGAGAACTGAGATTGATGCTATCATAGCTGAGATTGAGGGGGCATAGTATATGAGATTATCAGATGTATTGTCAAAATCTATAACAACCGAATTTCAACAGGTAGAGGGCTTTTTAAGTAACAGAAAGCTTAAAACAGGTAATTCCAAAAAGCTAACGGAAGGAAAAGTTGCCTTGAATTTTTATTGCAACAACTGTAATGACCAACGAACCTTCTACTCTGGAGAAGAAATATTTTGCATTGGTGTAAATCAAAAAACAGTTAGCATAGATTGTGTTCTTGAATGCCCTCGTTGTGGAGCTTCTGTACAGATGTGGTTTTTGTTAGAGTGTAGAGATGAAGATGATATACATAACCCATACCCCTATATTCGCATAGCTAAACGAAGCGAGAAATTTTCTGAGTTTGTTTCTTTAAACACAGAAAATTACGGCGATTTTACAGAAGCTTTAGAGAAAGCGAAACGAGCAGCAAGAGAAAACTTTGGGGCGGGATCAATTGTTTATTTGAGAAAAGTTTTTGAACGAATTATAACGCAAACAGCTGAAGCAGCAGACCCCCCGATTGAAACAAAGAAATCAGATGGCAAACCTAAGCCATTCTTTCAAATACTTAATCCTGTCAAGGAAAGGTGCAATATTATTCCTTCTGAATTTGCCGAAGATGGTTATAAACTATTTGGCGAGTTAAGTGATGTGGTTCATGGAGATTACGATGAAGAAGAGGCATTACAAAAATTTGATGCCTTTTATCGCTTAGTTACAGGGGTGCTAGAAAAAATTAAAACCAATCAAGAATTAATAACGGCTATTGGCACACTGGGTTGGAATGATGGAGGTGAGGAAGCTGAGTAATTTAGAACAGCTTATAAATGAGCTTTGCCCTGATGGGGTAGAATTTGTCCCAATGTGGGAAGTTACAATCTGGGATAAGCGGTTTAATAGTGTTGATAGAAAAAAACAACCACAAATTATTACATACCCATATTTGCTTGCGGCAGATTTGTTTAAGTTAGAGCAATCAAGCGGAGATGTGTTTTTGCTTTCAACTGGAGAACAAACTGGATGGACTACTGAAGAATTAGCTGCCGATTATCTATGCTATGGAGAAGTTGTTACTATACCTTGGGGAAAATCAAGACCAGTTAAAGAGGTTCTGAAATATTATAAAGGAAAGTTTGTAACGGCTGATAATCGTATCGCAACATCAAACGATACAACAAAACTTTTAAACAAGTACTTGTACTATTGGATGTTAAATAATGGTGAAACTATTGATAGATATTATAGAGGTTCAGGGATTAAACACCCAAATATGAATGATGTGTTGAATATGACAATCCCCCTCCCACCCTTGCCTGTGCAAGAGGAAATTGTCCGTATTTTGGACAATTTCATGGAGCATACAGTGGAGCTTGCAGCGGAGCTTAAAGCGGAGCTTAAAGCGAGAAAGAAACAGTATGAGTATTATAGGGATAATTTGTTGACTTTTGGTGATGAAGTGGAGGTAAAGCCTCTTGAAAAAATTTGTATAAATTGTGATCGTCAGAGGAAGCCAGTAACTAAAAGTGCCCGTCAAGCAGGTGAATATCCCTACTATGGAGCCTCTGGTATCGTTGATTATGTCAGTGATTATATTTTTGATGGAGATTACTTATTAGTATCCGAAGATGGAGCTAATCTCATTGCACGAAGTACACCAATAGCATTTTCAATTAGTGGTAAAAATTGGGTTAACAACCATGCACATGTTTTGAAGTTTGATACTTATGAAATGCGAAAATTTGTAGAAATATATTTAAATGCGATTGATTTAAGTAGAAATATCTCTACGGCAGCACAGCCTAAATTGACACAAGACAATTTAAATAAAATACCTATTCCTGTCCCGGATTTCGACCGCGTCAAATATATCGTTGACATTCTCGACCGTTTTGATAAGCTTTGTAACGGCATCAGAGAGGGATTGCCGGCAGAAATTAAAGCCCGTGAGCAGCAATATGAATATTACCGAGATAAGCTTTTAACTTTTAAGGAAAAGGAGGTTTGCGAAAATGAATAGCTTTGAAATTGTGGCGAGCTCCACAGAAAGCACAGTTGTTGCCGAATACATTCCCGAAAAAAGAAAAGGCACCGAGTATCAAAGCGAAGTAGAGCTTGAAAGAGATTTTATAAACCGTCTTGTTAGCCAAGGTTATGAATATATCACCATAAAAAGTGAACAAGATTTAATTGACAACCTCCGGACGCAGCTTGAAAAGCTTAATAACTACACCTTTTTTGATAAAGAGTGGAACGATTTTTATAGTAGCGTTATTGCCAACGGAAATGACGGTATTTTGGAGAAAACTCGAAAAATACAGGAAGATTATTTACAGAATTTAACACTTGATAATGGCTATGTCAAGAATATCAAACTGATAGACAAAACAAATATTCACAACAATTACTTACAGGTCATCAATCAGTATGAAGAGGATGGCGGAAATCATGACACTCGTTATGATGTGACTATTTTGGTCAATGGCTTGCCACTCGTACATATTGAGCTTAAAAAACGTGGCAACGCTATTCGTGAAGCGTTTAATCAAATAAACCGATATCAGCGTGATAGCTTTTGGGCAGGTTCTGGGTTATATCAATATGTGCAATTGTTCGTTATTTCCAACGGAACAAATACAAAGTATTATTCTAACACCACTAGATTTCAGCATATTAAAGACAATGCCGAGAAAAACGCTTCAAAAAAGAAAAAGACTTCTAACAGTTTTGAGTTTACAAGCTATTGGGCAGACGAGAAAAACCGTACTATCCCTGACCTTGTAGACTTCACCAAAACCTTTTTTGCCAAGCATTCGCTCTTAAATATTTTAACTCGTTACTGTGTATTTACTTCGGAAAAACTGCTTTTGGTGATGCGTCCTTATCAAATTGCGGCAACTGAAAAGATCTTAAACCGGATTGCTATTTCTACCAATCTAAAAAAGACAGGCAGAACTGAAGCAGGCGGTTATATTTGGCATACAACGGGCAGTGGTAAAACCTTAACCAGTTTCAAAACAGCACAGCTTGCTCAAGGATTAAAAGATATAGACAAAGTACTGTTTGTTGTGGATAGAAAAGACCTTGATTATCAGACAATGAAAGAATATGACAGGTTTGAAAAGGGCGCTGCCAACAGCAACACCTCTACTAAAGTTCTGCAAAAACAAATGGAAGATAGTACCGCCAAAATCATTATTACCACCATTCAAAAGTTAGATAATTTCATCTCCAAAAACAAGGATCATGAAGTTTATAAAAAACATGTTGTTATGATTTTTGATGAGTGCCATCGTTCTCAGTTTGGTGGCATGCATAAGGCTATTACAAAACATTTTAAAAATTATCATATCTTTGGGTTTACAGGTACTCCTATTTTTGCTTCAAATTCCAATGCCTCAAATGACCCCAATATGCGTACTACTGCCCAAATTTTTGGCGGTGAACCTGATGAGAACGGCAACAAAGTAAAGCCTTTGCATGCATATACCATTGTGGACGCTATTCATGATGGCAATGTCTTACCATTTAGGATTGATTATATCAATACCATTAAAAACCCTGAAGCATTGTATGATAAGCAAGTAAAAGCTATTGACCGTGAAAAAGCACTACTTGATCCTAAAAGGGTGACAGAAATCACTGAATATATCCTTTCACACTTTGAGCAAAAAACATACCGTAACCAAAACAGGTCTTACTATGACCATAAAGTGATTGCAAATGTTGAAAAAATGGCAAGGTCTAAAAACAACACTGTGGAAGAAAAGAAGTTAACAACTCAGGTTAATGGCTTCAACTCCATTTTTGCAGTTGCTTCTATTCCTGCAGCAATTGCTTATTACAATGAATTCAAAAAGCAAATGAAAGAAACTGCTCATAACTTGAATATTGCTACAATTTTTAGTTTTAGCCAAAACGAAGAAGATCCGGACGATATTTTGAAGGACGAGAATTTTGATACCAGTGGGCTTGATCAAACATCTCGTGATTTTCTTGATAGTACTATCAAGGATTATAACGAGCAATTTAATGTTAGCTACGATACTTCTGCTGATAAATTCCCAAACTACTATAAAGACGTGTCCTTACGTATGAAAAACCGTGAAATCGACCTGCTTATTGTAGTAAATATGTTCTTGACAGGATTTGATGCCACTACGCTTAATACTTTGTGGGTAGATAAAAACTTAAAAGACCACGGTTTAATACAGGCATTTTCTCGAACGAATCGTATTTTAAATTCTGTAAAAACCTTTGGTAATATTGTTTGTTTTAGAAATTTAGAAACTGCAACCAATGATGCGTTGGCTCTCTTTGGAGATAAGAATACAAGCGGAATGGTTATTCTAAAAACCTACAATGAATATATGAATGGCTATGAAGACGAAAAAGGCAAGCATGTGGAAGGGTACAATGAACTTGTAACAAAGCTTGTGAATGAATTCTCTATTTGTCGCGATATTATTGGTGAAGATGCACAAAAAGAATTCATAAAATTGTTTGGTCGCATTTTACGATTAAGAAATATTTTAAGATGTTTCGACGACTTTGAAAATGATAATTTTGTATCTGTTAGAGATTTACAAGATTACCAAAGTATTTATATTGACCTGTATCAAGACTATGCAAAGAAAAGTGATGTCGAGAAAGAGCGTATCAATGATGATATTGTCTTTGAACTTGAACTTATTAAACAGGTTGAGGTTAATATAGATTATATATTAATGCTGGTCGCCAAATATCACGAGTCCAATTGTGAAGATAAAACCATTCTTGCTAACATCAACAAATCCATTGATGCAAGTGTCGAGCTACGCAGTAAAAAAGCCCTTATTGAGGGATTTGTTGCCCAAATGACTGTGAAAACAGATGTTGATAAAGACTGGAAAGAGTTTGTGCGAAAACAAAAAGATCAGGACTTGGAATCAATTATTGACGAAGAAAAATTAAAGCCGGATGAAGCCAAGAAATTTATTGAGAATTCTTTTAGAGATGGTGATATTAAGACTACTGGTACAGATATTGATAAAATATTACCACCAATTTCAAGGTTCTCAGGTGGGTCAAATAGAACGCTAAAGAAACAGATCGTTATCGAAAAACTAAAAGCTTTTTTTGAAAAGTATTTTGGTTTGATTTAATGTTTTGATAGCATTGTAAGGAATATAGACACAAGCTGAATTTTACTATCTTAATAATTAAAAACTAATAAAATGTACTGCTTTGCATATTAGCAGTACATTTTAATTATGTTAAGCAAATTTCAGTTTAATATAGAAATGGATTGCTGAATTAAAAGAGATAGTATACTGCTCAATAATATAAAGCATTAACTAAAAATCTTATAATCATAAAAAACTGCTCTAAAAAATATAAAGTAGGTTAAAAAACAGTATAGGGTGAAGTTTAAAAGAATATATGATAAAACAGAAACAAGTCAAATAGTATATTTTTTTATATATTTTTAGTTAACAATAAAGGTATATGAAAAGGTATAGCTTTTGGTTTAAGTGCATGTATATAATGTGATTGCTTATTTAATTGTCGCAAAATTCAGATTTTATTTATAATAATTAGGTTATTAAATCGGGTAACACAAAAAATATATAAGTATATTTATGCGCTAGAATTTTTTCAACACTGGTCATTTTTACAAATAATCGTTTCCATAAAGTAGAAATTGTAGTATAATGAAAAAAATGCTTATAAGATCATTATCAAAGACCTCTAGCAATACGTCATTAGTAGGGTCATTGATAAAGGATTTAGGCTAAATTCGGAATACAGTATTCAAAACTATAATAATTGTGGAAAGTTTGAGGTTAATTTATACCCATCTTAATCAACAGTCAACCAGAAGGAGATGTCTAATATGCTCGGTAAAGATATTGAACGAAAGCTTACTATATTTATCAGCTCAAAAATCGATGAACGGTATAAGCCTATACGCCATGCACTTAAAACCTTACTAATGGAAACGGGTCTTGTTGCTTCTGTATACGCTTTTGAGCAAGAAGCCAGCAGCCAAAATACTCAGGGTGCCTATCTAAGTGAAGTTTCTCGATCAGACCTTTGTATCTTTCTAATTGATAATGCCGATGGCGTGTCAGATGCAGTCTATAAGGAACATAAACAGGCAATCAACACTGGAATACACCGGCTGTACTTTTTCTGCGACGAACGAATTAAAGATGATATCCCATTGCATAGTGAACTCCGACAATCCGGTGAAACCATTTATCGAACAATACATGAATTCGCTGAAATTCCAAAGGTGGCTTACGAACGTGCCATACAAGATTTATTAGATTGGTATCGGAAAAGAGCTGGTAACTTGGATTCAGGCACAGACATCACATCGGATGTTCAACCTACAGCGGAAGCGCATATTTTACAAGCAGGTTCATTAATCACATTAAATAAAAATGTATTTGCACGGTACTCTTCAAAAAATATCTTAGTGAGAGTGTTGAATCCTTATGGAGAGAAGCTATTTCCGCATGAAAATGATTCGTCTACTTCATGCGACAATCTATGTGCTGATTTCTTACGTATGGTAATAGGGCGTAAGACTTTTAATATTGATATTTTTACACAGCTTAAGGATGCGGTATTATCTGAACCAGCAGTAATTAATGATATTGCGGATGTGCTCCGAATAAGATTTGATGCAATCGCCGAATTTTTTTCTGGAAATCTCAATGTCTGCCTAACAAAGATATGCGAAGCATATAAACTTATAAAAGGCAATGCAAGCGTACCAGAATGGCTGGTTAATGATATTGCGATTGATATGCGAAATATCAGCGATATGTTAGATCAAACAAAAAATCAAATGCAGTTTAGTTCAGAGGGACAAGAGATTTTAAATCAAAGTGCAGAAATGGTGTATTACCCTCTGCTGGATAGGTTCGCAGTAAACCAAAAATCAAAATTACTTAAAGAACATTTTGAAATGCTTACAGAATCCCCTTATACTAACCGCATGGGAATTATGAATGGTGCTTTCGATGATATTGCTTCATGTTTTAATATTGCAGTGCGATTTGGTTCATTAACTAATATTCGGATAACGTGTAATAGGTACGCCGAGGTTCTATTCACAAAGTATGTTGATTGCAAAGATGTAAGGCTTTTTCGTGAACTGGCAAGGATGTACATTCTTGAGCAAGACGAAAAATCATTAAGTAAAGTCGTCAAAGCGTATCGTAATAGCGTGGATGCCGTAACATTAGATGATATCGAAGTTATTATTGAAAGTATCGAGACCGTACCGTTTAAGCATAAACAATTTGAATCAGTCTGCTTGCTTCTTGAACATTTTGGGTATTACATGAGCGATGAACAGTATAAAAAGCAAGAGGATATTTTCTTTGCTCAATCCAATGCGTGGTGTGAGGATGCCGACTCGAGAATTGTTTCTACAGGGTATTTTATCCTTCGAACCGCATTTTCTATTATAGGACGTTCCGATAATATGCATCTACTGGAATTGGCTTTAACCTTTTTTATTAAATGCATCTGGAGATTCTGTGATGAGACTTTAAAGGTTCTTAAACACATTGATTATGCAAAATGCACGGAGGAAATTCAAACAAGGGTCATGGAACAGCTGGTTACCCTTTTGGCAATGGAAAACTTGGCAAACAATACCCAGCTTAATAACGCAATAATTGCATACCGAAAGATAGCAACTATAGATACATCTGCTTTGGATAGTGCTGTAAAAGAAAAAATTCCTGCTTTCTACAATGGCGTTTATGATCTTGAAATCGGATTAGATAACAACCCCCAGGTTCATTTAGACAAATATATCAATGAAGCGAGGCAGAGAATTACGCCAAATGAATCCGGTGTATATTATTCGTCATATACATATAATCCCTGTGATATTATCAGGAGTATTCTAAAAGCTGAGAGCATTTGGCTTGAAGCTGATGAAATTAGTGAAATGGTTACCCTGATTCAGGACACAATACTCAATGAAAATAATCAGAGTGATGCAAAGGAAGGTGCCATTTTACTCGCAATTTACCTTAGGAATACATATCCTGCTCACGGAGCATGGGAACAATTTTCTGAACTGATAACAGCGCACGAAGCAGAAATCACAAATGCTCGATTCGACTCTTTTTTTGGAGGAAGCGGTCCAAATGTAGTACGATATTGCTATCTTTTGCTCAAGATAAGCTTGGGTTGCACATCGTTCGAAGAAGTAGCTATAGGTTTTGCCACGATGTCCAGTTATTCAGAGCGTGATTTTATAAGAGCGCTAAGGTATCTCGGCAATTATTTGTCTGATGCAGATATTGATATGGTAGATAACGGCATATTAGGTATTATCCTAAACTTTGTATTGTCAGTTAGCGAGGATAAACATTCAGATGCCTTGTATTATGCTATTGTCGCACTTATAGAGCTTCTACACGCAAGAAGCTATGCAACTGCTGCTCTGATACGGTTATCATATTTAATGGTAAATGCGGATAGCAATATGAAGGTACTAATCTTGCGAAAGGTTTCAAAAATGGACTATATCAAGACCGATATAGGACAACATATTTTGCAAAATGGACGTACAAACAATCACTACTTCGTAAAAAAACTCGCCAATGAAATCACGGAGTCTATAGGTATATGAATGAAAAACTTTTTGAACTAATCAAACAGGTATATACAGAAAGTCGTGAAGGTGAAAGACTAAAGATTGTTGACTACTTAGAAAAATGTGGGTATAAGGTTAAAAAGCGGGGTTTGGCCGGAAAAGGTGTGAAGAAATATATATCCGGCGGTCAGTTAATTAAGCCTTTTGATTTAACTAACTGGAAATGGATTGAAATAACAAAAGATGGTAGAGAATTTTTAGTATCTTTGCAGCCTCCAGATAAAGACCCGAGCAGTGGGAATCATCATGTTCTAATGGATCGTATAGGAGTGTACTCCAACGGACATTGGATAATCACAGATATCGACTTGCCAATGGATGAAAAGTCTCTTAATGCTTTAGTGGAAATTATAAATGGTTGGAACTAAAATTGTGTCGAACCTTCAAGAGTGGAACGCACTATTGAAAGTTTTATTTGATGCAATTCGCTTGAACTGTAACGCAAGTGGTTACCAGGGGAATACGACATCTTTTTTACGCACTCAAGTCATTATCTGAAATAGCAATTGATATAAGAAATTAGGCGTACACAATTCGTACATATAATTTTTGAAGCCTGATTTTTTTGATGAAAATAAAGATATTAGAAACATGAAAGACAGTAAAATCAATGAAAGAAATTAATGAAAATTAAATAATCATTGAGTAGGAATAACATGAATAAACGCTACGACCTTGTAAAATTAAGGTGTGTAGCGTTATTTTTATGTGTGATTCTAGTTTGATTCTAATTATTTTACAATGATTTTTTGTTAGGTTTCATGAAGGCGCAAAGCACATAATACTTGTTAAAGGGTGCATATTATATTCTGCAGCAAAAATATATTTACAATCACGAATTAAAATAAACTTATAAAATAAAACAAAAAGTAGTGGTATTATTAAAACTTGTACGGTATAATAATGTACAAGTGATAAAATAATAATGTTAAATCATATAGGTGCAAATTATAGCACAAAGCGAGGAAAAATATGATCGAAAAAGGTTATGTTCCACCATATACAATAACAGATAAGATGGTAAATTTAATTTCTGCTATTACTGAAATAATAACCCAAATTACGATAAATGATAATATGAGCAACAACCCAAGACTTAGAAGGGATAATCGTATTCGAACAATTCATGCTTCTTTAGCAATTGAAAATAATTCCTTATCTTTGGATCAGGTAACCGATATTATAAATGGGAAAAGGATTCTGGGAGCACCAGATGAGATATGTGAGGTAAAGAATGCCTTTGAAGCATATAGCAAGCTTTTAGAAATGAATCCGTATTCAGTTAAGGATATGTTACTAACCCATAAAGTTCTAATGAATGAATTAACAAAAGAAGCAGGAACATTTCGAAGTGGTGGTGTAGGCGTATTTGCCGGAAAACAGTTAGTGCATATGGCACCTCCTGCAAATCAGGTTCCACAGCTGATAAAAGAATTAGTTGATTGGGCAAAGAAGGCAGAAGTTCATCCGCTTATAAAAAGCTGTGTGTTCCATTATGAATTTGAATTTATTCATCCATTTGTAGATGGCAATGGTAGAATGGGACGAATGTGGCAGACACTATTGCTATATAAATGGAAATCGCTGTTTGGCTGGCTTCCAATAGAAACATTAATCAGGGAAAGGCAAGAAGAATATTACAAAGTGCTAGGTGAATGTGACCATAGTGCTGATTCAGGAAAATTCATAGAGTTTCTGTTAAAAGCCATTTATGATGCATTATGTGAAATTGATGACATCGAACAAGTCATGGAACAAGTTACCGAACAAGTTGAAAGATTATTAGAGGTTATCGGTGATAAAGAATGTTCAACCAAGGAGCTTATGGAATTATTGGGATTAAAGCATAGACCAACATTTAGAGATAATTACTTGTTGCCAGCTTTGGAACTAGGTTATATTGAAATGACGATACCAGATAAGCCTAATAGCAGTAAGCAGAAGTATAAAAAGGTGAAGGATAAAGTAAAATAATAAATATACGATACTTTTATGGTAACCTAAAGAAAGGATTAGCAGATATGAAAGTAAAATTACAAGATGTACTCGAAGCAATGAGTTTTACCAATCCTGAAACGGAATATTATTACAGCACAGAAACAGAAGAAGTACTTATGATATTCGATGGTATGGTAAATGGTGATGATCCAGAGCTGATATAGAAATAGATTTAACAAATATATACGAATGATTTGTGACAAAGCATAAATAGAAATATGAAGGGGTACTACATGGATATTAATTTTAGAGAAATAGATAAATTTAATTATAACACTTGTGTGTCTTTAAAGGTAGGAGAGCATCAAACTAACTATGTTGCAAGTAATGCATTTTCATTGGTACAAGCTTTTTATGAAGATGAATTATATCCATTAGCAATATATAATGGTGATGAAATGGTAGGATTTTTATTATATGATTACGATGAAGAACTATCTGGATGGTCATTTTCAAGATTTATGATTGATATAAAGCATCAAGGCAAGGGATTTGGCTCAAAAGCGTTAGAAGAGTTTTTAAATTTTTTTAACAATAAATTTCCAGATGAAAGTTTATATACAAGCGTAGAAATAGATAATCAAGTAGCTATTAAGTTGTATGAAAAATATGGATTTAATAAAAAGTATTCGTTTGAATATAAATTTGGGGATACTATCTACAAGGAATTTAGAATGTTGAAAGAATTGTGGTAGTAAATGGGAAATTCAATTGACGGCAGATAATTTTTGAAGGAGGCGGACAGAGAATAAAATGAAGAACAGAACATATATCGCAATCGATTTAAAATCCTTTTATGCTTCGGTTGAGTGTATGGAACGAGAGCTTAATCCTTTGACCACAAACCTGGTTGTAGCTGATGCAAGCCGCACTGAAAAAACCATCTGTCTTGCTGTCTCTCCCTCTCTCAAAGCGTACGGCATTCCAGGCAGGGCGAGGCTGTTTGAAGTGGTGCAGAAGGTCAAGGAAGTTAATTCAGAACGTCGGCGCAAAGCACCAGGGAGAACTTTTACAGGAGCATCCTTCAACGATGCTGAATTGAAATCCTCACCTGATATGGCGTTGGACTACATTGCTGCTACGCCGAGGATGGCCCTTTATATAGAGTACAGCACGCAAATTTACAATATTTACTTGAAATACATTGCCCCCGAAGATATCCATGTATACTCTATCGACGAAGTATTCATTGATGCCACTGATTATTTGAACACATACAATCTTTCTGCCCATGAGCTTGCCACAAAAATAATTCTTGATGTTCTTGAAACGACGGGTATTACAGCAACAGCAGGAATTGGAACAAACTTGTATCTTTGCAAGGTTGCTATGGATATTAGAGCAAAACACATTCCAGCCAATGAAAAAGGCGTGAAGATTGCTGAATTGGACGAAATGAGCTACCGTCGCTTGCTGTGGTCACACCAGCCTTTAACAGATTTTTGGCGCGTAGGCAGGGGGTATGCAAAGAAGTTGGAAGAACAAGGGCTCTTTACCATGGGAGATATTGCAAGATGTTCTCTTGGGAAGCCAAATGATTATTACAACGAGGATTTACTGTATAAGCTGTTTGGCATCAACGCTGAGCTGCTTATTGACCATGCATGGGGTTGGGAACCATGCACCATTGCACATATTAAGGCATATAAGCCAAGCACAAACAGTATTGGATCAGGGCAGGTGCTGCACTCTGCCTATACATTTGATAAAGCGAAGTTGATTGTGAGAGAAATGACTGATTTACTTGTACTTGATTTAGTAGATAAGAAGCTTGTGACCGATCAGCTTGTTTTGACTGTTGGATATGACATTGAAAATCTATCAAACCCTGTGAAAGAGAAATCATATAAGGGGACGATTACAACCGACTACTACGGACGTGTTGTTCCGAAATCTGCCCATGGTTCGGCAAATCTTGGCAGGCAGACCTCCTCTTCAAAGCTAATTTTGGATGCCGTCACAGAGCTGTTTGAGCGCATCGTTGATAAAAACCTTTTAATCAGGAGAGTCAACATTACTGCAAATCATGTTGTTGACGAGGCAGCTGTTCAAAAGACAGATAACAATGAACAGCTTGATCTTTTTACAGACTATGAGGCTGAACAGGCGAATAAAGCATATGAAGAAGCCGAGCTTGCTCGTGAAAAAAAGATGCAGAAAGCAATACTACAAATAAAAAAGAAATATGGAAAAAATGCCATCCTAAAGTGTATGAATCTGGAGGAAGGCGCAACCACAGTGGAAAGAAATGAGCAAATTGGAGGTCATAAGGCATGAAAAAATCATATGACGACATCATGAATCTACCGCACCATGTCTCAGCAACACGCCCTCATATGTCGGCTATTGACCGGGCAGCTCAGTTTTCTCCTTTTGCCGCACTGACCGGATATGGTGACGCCATCAAAGAAACCGCAAGATTGACTGGGGAGAGAGTGGAATTGGACGAATACATGAAGGACGTTTTGAGCATCAGGCTTCAAATCATAGCAGATCAGCTTAAAGAGCATCCAAAAATAGCAATTACCTACTTTCAGCCAGATGAAAAGAAGAACGGCGGCGCCTATGTTACTGTTAGCGGCAGGGCTAAAAAGATAGATGAATATGAACGGGTTGTTGTTATGACCGATGGCACAAGGGTCTCCATTGATGAAATAGCCAGCATTGATGGGCAGATATTTGAAACCATGTGAGGATATCGGGTTAGCATGAATTTTGGATAGATGGTTATGATTACTGAATTTTTCGGTAATCAGAGCCATCTATTTTATTATTTTTAAGTAGGCATTATCGATGGAAAGTTTAAATGGAAATCTGGATTGTCAACAATAAACTAAACCACTTTTTATTTGTATTTTAGAGTTGACAAATATATCGTGTGACGATATAATATATTTACGATATAACGACAGACGATATAACGGGTGACGAGAGGATGTATAAGAACATGAATGAAAATCTAGCGTTGACTGAAACAACTTATTATATATTGTTATCGCTGTATAAACCGCAACATGGATACGGAATAATGCAGCAGGCAGAGGAATTATCAAAAGGACGAATCAGACTAGCCGCAGGAACATTATATGGTGCGCTAAATACCATGTGTGAAAAAGGATGGATAACTCTTCTTCCGGTCGAAGAAGGAAGCAGAAAGAAAGAATATAAGATAACGGGACGCGGAGTGTCGATTTTAAAGAGTGAGATTGAACGTCTGAGAGAACTTGTTTATAATGGAGATTTAATTCTTGGGGGGGAAAAGTGATGAAAGAAAAGAAGACTATCCATAAATGGATTTGGGCATGGGATTTTGAAAAAGAAGAGCAATGGCTTAACGAAATGGCGATGAACGGTTGGGTTCTTTGCGAAGTGAGCTTTTGCAGATTTACATTTGAAAAGTGTGAACCCGGTGAGTACATTATTCGCCTGGAAATGCATGGAGTAGATGATGCATACATTAATTTTATGAAAGAAACAGGTGCTGTATACATTGGTCGCGTAGTGCAGTGGGTTTACTTTTGCAAAAAAACTGAAGATGGTTCGTTCGATATTTTTTCAGACATAGATTCACGAATTACCCATCTGAATAGAATTGGAAGAACAATTGAAATAGCTGGGATTGCAAACCTGATTATTGGAGTCATAAATACATTTAATCCGACACATGCAGGTTCTATCAATTTATTGTGTGCAACATTGCTTATGTATGGTCTTGGCAGAATTCATGGCAAAAAGGAAGCTATGATAAAAGATAGACAACTCTATGAATGATGAAACCATAGGATGCCATAGGGGACGGTTCCTAGTGTATATCCAGCAAGGCAAATTGCTAAAAAAGAATTTTGTTGAGTGTGAACGTACAGTGAGAACTATCCCCGTTGGCTCGTATGAAAAAAAGTATAAGTGAGGAAAATATATGAGATATACGTGGGTTGATGAATTTTTAGTAAGTAAAAAAGGTGTTACTAAGGATCTTCAAAAGGATTGGAATTGGATTCGTTATCAGATTGGCGGGAAGATGTTTGCTGCTGTTTGTTTGGACGAAAATAATGAACCTTATTATATTACTTTAAAATTGGAACCAGCAGAAGGAGACTTTTTAAGAAGTCAATTTAAGGACATAATTCCGGGATATTATATGAATAAAGTACACTGGAATTCCATTAAGCCAGATGGAGAAGTACCAGATGATTTGCTAAAGGATCTTTTGGATAAATCCTATCAATTAGTGTTTTTAGGTTTTAGTAAGAAAAAACAGATGGAAATAATGTGTAGTGATAAAGTAAATTAGGGTAAAATATCCTGCGATTATTCACGCAGGATATTTTTTGAACTATTCGAATAAAAAGCTTGTCATAGACATGGAGCCCATAATACCTTCGTCATTAAAGACGCTTAGTTTTTCATTTCCGTCTAATGCTCCTAATACATATAAAAGCGGAGCAAAATGGTCGGAAATGGGTACAGCATAATCTGCAGATTTACCTATCTTTCTATAATCAACCACATTATCATAATTTTTGTCTTTAATATTTTTTATAATATAATTATCAAATTCCTCAGCCCAATCATATCCTCCATCCATTTGCCAGTTAATTCTACTTAGGTTATGTGTAACATTTCCACTTCCAAATATCAGGACACCTTCTTGTCTGAGTCTGGCTAATTGTTGACCAATATTATAATGCTCTTGCATGGAAGCGTTACGGTCGACACTAAGCTGAATCAACGGAATATCTGCTTTTGGGTATATTCTGTGTAATACTGACCATGTTCCGTGGTCATAGCCCCATGAATTATCTATTTCCACTGGACGAGATAATATTTTAATAATGTTGTTAGAAAGTTCAGGAGAGCCTTTGGCAGCGTATATAATTTTATAAAGAGCATCCGGAAAACCATACATATCGTATATTGTCTCTGGATATTCCTCATCCATAATTTTAGTCCCATTTGTATACCAGTGAGCTGAAACAGATAATATTGCTTTAGGGTTGTGTAATCTTTCTGTAAGCGACTGCCATTCACGAACAAATTTGTTATCTTCAATTGCATTCATGGGCGAACCATGACCAATAAATAATACAGGCATATTTTTCATACTTTATCTACCTTCCAATACATTTGATAAATAAATAATACCCATAAAATACTTATTGAAAACATTTTTTAATGTACTAATTGTATTGCAAAATGTAATATATTCTTTTATATATTTATTTTTAGCAAGCTTTGTGTACGAATATTTAAAAAGGTGTTATCCTTTCAACTATCAATAAATTCTGAGGAATGTCGCCAGAATTTTATCGCATTATTCAACAATTTCAAAAATGGTGCCTTTATTATAATCGGTTACATTTGAAGAACCATAGACGCCTAAATATAGTCTTGATTGATTGAGATTAGTACCCAGGCTGACATAAAATGATGATTGATTGCCAAAATTATAATCTGGTTCAATAATACCGTAATCATTTTCTTTGCAATCTGGCCTTACTTTAGTGTAGGCTAAGACTCCTCTTTCTGGTGGCGGAGATTCTTCTGATGAGAAATCAGTAAAAATAACGCATCCTGATAAATCGGGAATTTCACTTCCCATATATGGTTGAACACCTGTTAGCGCTGAGCCGCTAAATTTATCAGGCCGTGAATCTATGTGATAATAACAAGTCAGAGGATGTATACGACCAGCTGAAGTGCTTATTGCTTCATTGAAATAAGCAATAGTTTCCTGAGCTAAAGAAGAGTTTGCTGAACAACCTCGTATAATGGTAGTCGGCAAATTACCCTCCCAGCCCCTCCAGCCTAGGTTTACGAGAGCTTCCTGATTAAACTCACGATTTTGTGATGAAGCTTGAATTATTTCAGTGACCGGTATTGGAGTATAATAAACAAATGAAAAAATTGATTCTACCAAGTCCTGACCAACATTTCCCACATATTTGATGTATTGATTGTAATATCTTTGAAATGAAATGCCGGGAATATTTCGAACACCTTTGGCAATTACAGAAAGAGCTCTATAAATAGATTCAGGAAGTTCATCAAATCGCGTTACTTCTGGGATATCCACAAAAGTACTCATAGCTACATCGATTTCAATTACTTTGCCTGCAACTTCCATTATATCCTGACTTAAATTAAACGGATCATAACCAGAACCTCCATCTCCGGTTGTCAATATTAGTTTTTTTGTTTCCGGCGAAAAGTTTAAGCTGTTGACACCATTATGATTCATAAAAGGTCTTCTTAAGTTAAGCAACGAACGTCTTCTATGAGTTTGACCGTTTGGCAGTAAAATCCATTCCTCAACTGTATCAATATGATCATAGTTTGTTTCTCTGTTATTCCATTTTTGGTTTAGGGTATTGGGGTTACATGGGTTTGGCAGGAAAGAACCAGGCAGAGCTCCAAGACCTTGGCTTCCGGCTATTGTATAATGGAGATAAAAAAGGCCATTGTTATAAAAATCAGGATGGAACGCTAAGCCCAAGAGCCCTCTTTCATCATACCCACCATTAGCACCCAGCTCTATTATTCTCTGGCGAATATCTAAAAATAACCTTATATTTTCATTTCTTACATAAAAAATTTCACCCACCTGTGTTGCAATAAACAAACTTTCCATTGAGTCTCCCGGAAGAATGGCTGTTTTAATGACGGTTGGCAAGTTTATGTTATTCACTATGGGGCGCAGTCTAACATTTACTTTTTTCAATGATTACACTCCTTTTTGCTTTTTTATTAGTATATGTTTGGAATCATTCGATGTACTATAAAAAAACAAGACAGGAGACCTTTATGAGACATAGGAGACGGCTCTCGGTGGCAATTCGGCAAGACAAATGGTTTATTAAAAATATTTGCAGAGTGTGAATTGGTCAGGAAAATCGTCCACAGTTCATAATAATCACGTGCCCATTGCTTATACATTGACTAGTCCTTGTTTTGGGATTCTATTAATATTTCCTCAGTTACTAATTTACTTGAGTTTAAAACTAAGGATACTCCAGGTCCAGGATGCAATGAGTTACCTACAAAGAATAAGTTATTAGCTTTATCTGATTTAAAATGTGGTCTAAAATAATTTGTTTGAGTCAATGTAGTGCTAAGTCCAAAGGCCGTGCCTCCATAAGCATTAAATCTACGCTCCATATCAAGAGGAGTAAGATGATTTTTATATACAATATTCTCTTCTATATCCTCTAACCCTTTTATTTTCTTCAATTCCATAATTATTTTATTTGATAATTTATTAATTGTAACATCATCCCAGGTTATTTTATTGAAAAACAGATTAGGTACTCTCAGCATAATGTTTAAACATTCGCCTTCATTTTTGGCCATACTGTCATCAATTCTACTGGGACAGTAAATATAAAGAGTAGGGCTTTCAGGTAAATTACCTTCAAAGGCTGATTCTATATTATTTTTGAAATTTTCACCCAAGTATATATTATGAACTGTTAATTGAGGGTATTTTTTTCTGAGTCCTAAATAAATTATAAAAGTAGAACAAGAGTATTTTAACTCAGAGAGTTTGTTATCGGTATAATCGTTCTTGTAATGTTCGTCCTTAATTAGATTTTTCATAGCATACGGAAAATCTGCATTGCATACGATGATATCTGCTTTTTCTATAGCTTGGGATGTTCTTATTCCAATGGCTCTATCATTTAAAAATATTATTTCTTCAACGGTTGCTCCTGTATTTATGATGCCTCCAAATTCAACAATTAATTGAGAAATAGCATTAACAAATGAATACATTCCGCCCTTTAAGTGCCACAATCCATATAATTGAGATACTACGGGTATAAGTGTGTAGATATTAGGACCTTCATAAGGAGATATACCTACATACATAGATTGAAAGGCAAGGTATTCCCGAATATTTTCATTTTTAATATAATCTGAGATGAAATCATAAGAGGTTGAAAGTGTATGTATTTTAAATGCTTTAGATAGAGTTGTTAAATTAAAGAAATCCTTTGGAGTATCTTGTGATTTTTCCAGAAAATATTTATTTGCGATTAAATATTTTTCATAAACATCAGATATAAATTTAAAATAACCTAGAGAGTCATCCTTTGATATGGCTTCTAGATTTTTAGTTAGTTTAGAGATACTTGTATTGAAGTCTATAAAATGCCCACCACCCGAAAAAACTCTGTAAATAGGATCAATTTCTATAAACTCAAGATAATCTTCATAATTTTTATTAACATATGAAAAAAGCTCCTTATAAACATCAGGCATCATTAAGATTGAAGCTGTTAAATCAAAAGTGAAGTTTTCTGTTTCTATAATATTGACTCTTCCACCAATTGAATTTTCTTTTTCATAAATCTCTACCTCATATCCATTATGTAAAAGTCTTAAAGCTGAAGACAGGCCACCAATTCCGGCACCTATAATAATTGCTTTTTTACTCATAAAAATCTCCTTAAACTATACTATCTATCTTCTTAGTATTTGCAAAAATTACAATATTAACATCTTCTTTATTAAGAAATAAACTATTAGAACTTTAATTAAAGGACAATTAGGAGAAAATTACTCTAAAAATATCAGGGCATTCAGAAATAAGTTGTAATTTTGGAAATTTATTCATATAATTAATGAAGCAAGTTGTTGCTCAGACGGTACAAACACTTTTCGCTTTATAGAAGAAAATTGGCTTATTGAGGGGGAAAATCATGAAGCAAAACAATCCAGCTGTTAAGACATTTTTGTCCGCGGCAATCGTTTTAATCATCATGCTGTTTTTAACGGGTTTGCTGACGTATTTAATTCCTAATGGTGATTTTAATGCTGAGACGATGACATTTACTGAAAGAGAAGAACAGGGAATCCCAATCCTCACTTGGATAGGTGCACCCATACTGGTGCTCTTCAGTGAATCAGGAGTACTTGTGATAGCCATTATTCTTTTTCTATTAATCATTGGTGGCTCGATTCATCTTCTTAAAGAAACGGGACTGATAGAGGGCATCATTTTAGCCATCGTTAAGAAATTTAAAGACAATGAATTTGCACTTCTTTGTATGCTTGTTTTTGTTTTTATGGCTCTTGGTGCTTTCATCGGTGTATTTGAAGAAGTAGTACCCCTCGTACCACTCATTATTATCCTTGCAAGACGAATGGGGTGGGATGAATTGACAGGGCTGGGCGTAAGTGTACTGGCAACCGGACTTGGCTTTGCTGCTGCAGTTACAAATCCATTTACCATAGGTGTTGCCCAAGGCCTTGCAGATGTTCCTATTTTTTCTGGGGCATTGCTGAGACTATTGGTTTTTATCTCTGTTTATGTTATTTTAGTAGCATTTTTATTCAGGAGAACAAAGAAACATCGGATAGATTGTGTGGAAAATGAACTTACAGACAATTATGATGTATCAAAAAAAGCATATGGCTTTTTATAGTCCTAATGCTCATCATGTTTATGCTTGTGGGAGCTACACCTTTTGTGGAAGCGTTAAGAGATTACACATTGCCATTAATCGGTGTTATTTTTCTTATGGCAGGCATTGGTGTGGGGCTTATTTCAAATTGGAAACCTACAAGGGTGGCAAAACAGTTTTTCATTGGTGCAAAGGATATGTCACCAGCCATAATATTAATTTTACTGGCTACAGGTATCAAACACGTTATGATTGAAGGTCATATTTTGGATACCATTCTCTATCAAATTTCACAAAATATCAGTCACACATCTCCGTTAATAGCAGTTTTTATTGTATTTATTATTGTTATGATTATGAACTTTTTTATTGGATCCGGCAGTGCTAAGGCATTTATATTAATGCCAATTCTTGTGCCAATTATGGACCTATTTGGAATAGGAAGACAACTGGGAATTTTAGCTTTTCAGTTTGGAGACGGATTTTCAAATGTATTTTATCCAACTAATGCGGTGCTGTTGATTTCACTTGGACTGGTTCAAGTCGGCTATGGTAAGTGGATTAAATTCATATTGCCACTTCAAGGGATTTTGATGCTTTTATCGCTATTTTGGCTTGCTGTTGCCTTTACAATCGGGTACGGATTATAAAATGCTTAATTATAAATAAGGAGGATAAACGATGATAATTTATATTTTATTAGGATTAATAATTTTATTTGCAGCAAGTATATTTTTAAGAACAGCATTTTTTAAACCCGAAAAATCAAAAGAGATAAAGCAAACACCGACAGGAATAGAAGATTCAGCTGTCGAAAACGGCATCGTTCAAAGATTTCAGGAGATGATACAGCACAAAACCATATCGTATAATGACCGTTCAAAAATAGATTTTAAGGAGTTCGAGCGATTCAAGGAAATGCTTGTAAGGAATTATCCTAGACTTAATGAAGCTTGTACGAGAGAACTTCATGGTGATGCAGGTGTTCTGTATAGATGGCCCGGCAAGATTGCCGGCGATCCTGTGGTGTTAATGTCACATTATGACGTCGTTCCAGTGAATGAGGAATTATGGACAAAGCCTGCGTTTGAAGGCCTTTTGGAAAACGGCGTTATTTGGGGACGTGGGACACTTGATACAAAAGGAACGCTTTGTGGTGTGGTTGAAGCTGTAGAAAAGCTTATAGGAGAGGGGTTTGTGCCTGAAACAGATATCTATCTTTCTTTTTCAGGAGATGAAGAGATTAGCGGTAATTCTGCACCAACTATCGTCGAAGCGTTAAAATTACGTGGCATTCGCCCAAAACTCGTTTTGGATGAAGGCGGTGCAATTGTTGAAAATGTATTTCCGGGAGTCACAAAACCAAGTGCGCTCATCGGTGTAGGTGAAAAAGGATACATGGATGTGGTTTTAGAAATGTCTGGTAAAGGTGGTCACTCATCAGCACCTCCTTCACATACATTAGTGGGAAAATTGGCTAAAGCAGTGGTAAGGCTTGAACAGCATCCTTTTAAAGCAAATATTTCCCCGGCGGTTAAGGAGATGTTTGAAAAAATGGGAAGACATTCAACGTTTATGTACCGTCTAATATTTGCGAATATGTGGTGTTTTGGACCGCTTTTAAAAGTTCTTTTTACAAAGCAAGGTGGAGAGATGAATGCATTCATTAGAACCACCCTTGCACCGACAGTTATGGAAGGCAGCCAGGCGTTCAATGTCATGCCTCCCAAGGCCAAAGTAGGACTGAATTTACGCTTGATGGTTACCGACACTGTAGAAAGTTCATTAGCGCGTATTAACCGTATAATATCAGATTCCGATATTCAAGTAACTTGCATAGGGGGACATAACGCTTCACCAATAGCGAATACCACATCGGAGGGTTGGAAAAAGGTGGAGCGAGCCATAGAAGAAACATGGCAAGGAACTATTGTGTCACCTTATTTGATGTTAGCTGCAAGTGATTCTAGGCATTTTTGCGCAATAAGCGACAACGTCTTAAGATTTTCAGCAATGACGCTTTCATCTGAAGAGAGAGGCATGATTCATGGCAATGATGAGCGAATCACGGTAAAAGCATTGATGGAAACTGTTGCGTTTTACATCAGATTGATAAAGCAATTATAACACCCCGTCCCCATGATATTCTATGATTCCATTGTTTACGAAAAAAACAGCATTCGACTTTTCAAACTGTCGAATGCTGCGTTTAAAATTATTTACTTTTATTCTTCAAATAACGGTAACTTTTCCAAGAAAATAATATCATTTCTATTTGCTGCGTCACCTTCTGCAAGTATGGCTGCCTTTGCAGCTATGATACCGCCTGCTGATTCAACAAGCCTTTCAATTGCTTTTATAGATTCTCCTGTACTTATAACATCATCAATTATAGCAACTCTTTTTCCTTTAATACTCAAGGCATCCTGCTCATCCAGCACTAAAAGTTGTTTCTTCTGAGTTGTAATAGATACAACCTCATCAATAATAGGTGAATCCATGTATGGTTTGACGCTTTTTCTGGCTACTATGTAATTTTTCATTTTCAATAATCTTGATATTTCAAATGTTAAGGGAATTCCCTTAGCTTCAGCTGTAACCAATATATCTAATTCAGGCAGTTTTTTTACAATTTCTTCAGCAGCAGCACACACCAATTCTGTATCACCCAATATTACAAAGCTGGCAATGCTTAAGTCTTCTTTTATTTTAATTATTGGAAGATCTCTTTTTACTCCTGCCACTTCAATATTATATGTATTCATAATAAACCTCCGTTACATTCCAACTAAACTTGCTACAGTTCTAAAAATAACTCCGGCCAACATTCCGTAAAATGGATCACTTATAGCTGTCACGGTCATAGTGATACCTCCTACCATAGCTCCCCCGGGGATACCAGTTACACTTAGTGCTGCCAATGCATTAACAGGTACGGTTACTATGGCTCCAAGAACGAATAGGAAACCTGCTATTGATTCGCTTGGCACATACTTACCGATTTTAGGCAGAAGTCCCGCGAACAATATTATTGCCATAATGCCCATCATTATAACAGAAGAACGCAGTGGATCAGGAGCTCCACCCGTAGCAGATATAATGGATTCAACAGGTCCTCCTCCAAATGATGCTGAAACAAGGTCAGCCAGACTGCTTACAATTGATAAATGATCTATATTAACAGCAGTGTTTGCAATTGAACCGGTAATTTCTCCAAAAGCAATATTGGCTCCAATATTAAGACAAATCATTGCTAAAGCCCCTTGTATTACAGTTAAATTTAGTACAGGCTTTTGAAATGAAATTTTTTCTCTTTCGGTAATTATCAAATCTGATTTTTGTTTTAATATTACTGCTAAAATGCTTGTACCAACTACAGATATTGTTACAGTGTAAACCAAATCTTTTGTAATCATGTAAACAATAAAACTGACTGCAATTGAAGCGTACCCAACAATTTTATTTTTCTTTGCCATATTTAACGCAACTCTTGCAAGCATTATTCCCACGCCTGCCATCATACCGTTTGTTATTGCAGGACCGATGAATGAAACAATTTTTTCCAGCAAACCAAACAATCCGATAAATGTCATGCCGATTGCTCCGAAAACAATCATTGACAATCTTTCCCTCATGTTATTTCCCATTGTTCCAGCCAATGTAATGGTCTCAGCCTGAAACGAAATTGGTGCCACAACTCCAAGAGCCAGGCAGCCAACAGCACCAACCAAAAAAGCAAAAGCTGTCGGTACTGATGCAAAACCAAAAGATAGTGCTAATAATCCTTGCGGCAATCCGTTAAGAACAACACTTAATGCAGCAAGTAAATCCTTTAATAATTCCATAATTCCTCCTTAGTTGCACTCTGATTTATGAAATGAAAAGAACAAAAAATCTGGAATTCTTTTTGAGGAGAATTCCAGATTAGGCACAATAAATCAAGGTCTTAAAGACCCTATTATCTGTTATTCTTCTCATAGTAGGATAATTTAAGGTCATCCCGTAGAAACTTTCGAACCATATTTTCGAAAATATATGAGAGTACATATTTTAATAATATAACAGACTAAATAATATTTTTCAATAGCTTTTATATATAATATGTAAATATCAATCGTAGGGTAGTCATAGGGTTCATAGGGGACGGTTCGAGGTCGCTGAAAAACTATGCATTTATTCACTGTCATTCTGAGAGCTTGCTCGAAGAATCTCATGTTTTCAACAAAAGATGAGATCCTTCACTAACGTTCAGGATGACAAAATAGACTTTTTCAATGGTCCCGGACGGTTCTTCGTGGCAATTAGGCAATATAATGGATTAATTATGAATATTGCGTTAGTAGTGTGCAAAATACACTATTGCATTTTTACTTTTTAAGATATACTTAAAACGGTACATTTAATGAGATTAGATTATAAGAATTAAGTTTTTACTAATAAAGAATATTCAGAAGGTGTGTATACATAAGGGCAAATTGTAACATTAAAATAGTAATAATGAACTGATATTAAAATTAATATATGAAAGATGGTGATATCTTGATTAGTATTGAAAAAAAAGCTTATGACACTGCAGTTGCTCAAAACAGTTCCTACGTCATCAAATCTGTAATGTCATTTGGTGGGTGAGGCAGCACTCCAATGAGCTTAGGTATTGAGCTTGTAAAAGATTTTGAAGATAACAACAATTATTATAATGAGTTTAACATAGACGGAGTGAATGTATTCATACAAAAAAGTATTAAAATGGATGGAAATGTTGAAATCATTCAACTAGGTCCTGTTTTTAAAGTAACAGGATTAACTTTATAAATATACTTATTGAAAAAGCAAAACCGGCCTCTTGTACAGACAGCCGGTTTTTCATTTTACTTCCTTCCTCTTCCTCCGTATCCCATACCTTTTGGCATGTTTTGAACATGGTCGGCAATTTCCTGAGTTATAGATCCGTCAGACACCAAATCTGCAAGAGCTTCCTTGAAAATTGTACTGAATTCATCCTTTAGGGATTGCACCTGCTCGTCAGCAAGGACTGCAAGATATCCCTTTGATTTATTTATGAAGATCTGACTTGTCAGTTCCTCATCTGCTTTTAATTTAACTAAAATATGTGATAATTTTGTGATGTTAGAGTGAAACTTTTCGGTGCTTACATAAATTTATGGACTTTAAGAAATTCCAACTCTCACTAAAACTCCCCTTTAGCATAAGATATAACAGTTTGAAAAAACTCTATAAGGAGGAGTAATATGGGTTTTAAATATACCATATTAGGAGGAGATAAGAGAAGCTTAGAGCTTGGAAAATTACTAATGAAAGACGGAAGAGATGTTTGTATATATGGGTTTGACATGTTGGAGGAGTATAATAACGAAACAGTAAGTTTAAATGAAGCTATTGAATATGCTGATGTTATTGTAGGTCCACTGCCGTTTTCTACAGACAATTTATATGTAAATGCACCATTTTCAAATGAAGTAATTCCAGTTGATATGGTGTTTGACTTCATGTCTGAAAAACAAATGATTATTGGTGGAAAATTCAATATAGAGCATGAAAAAAAACTAAAGAATAAGAATATTAAATCTGCCGATTATTTTAAAAGGGAAGAAATGCAGATTTTAAATGCAATACCAACAGCTGAAGGAGCTATTCAAATTGCAATGGAAGAAACACCTATTACAATTCATAATTCAAATGTCATAGTGCTAGGCTATGGGAGAATTGGAAGGGTTTTATCAAAAATGCTATATGGAATTGGAGCAAACGTGCATGTATCAGCAAGAAAATATAGTGATCTTGCATGGATAAAGAACTATGGTTATATTTCAGTACACACAAAAGACCTAAAGACATATTTGCCAAAGATGAACGTTGTTTTTAATACTATACCTCAGATGATACTTAATAAAGAATTGCTAAAAAGCATTGACATTAATTGTTTAATAATCGATTTAGCATCAAAACCAGGTGGAGTTGATTTTGAAGCTGCAAGGGAAATGGAGATAAAAGCCATAAGTGCTTTAGGTCTTCCGGGAAAGGCAGCACCAGTAACTGCCGCTATGGTTATTAAGGACACAATTTATAATATCATAGAGGAGTTGGATGTATAAATATGTCAATAGAAGGATTGAAAATAGGTTTTGCATTAACAGGTTCATACTGTAATTTTAGTAATGTATTCCCAGTAATCAAGGATTTAGCAAGTAAAGGTGCAGATATTTATCCAATCATATCACATTCAGTAGATGCTTATGATACAAGATTTGGCACTGCTCAAGAATGGAAAAATAAATTAAAAGAGATTACTGGCAAAGAAATAATTAAATCAATAGTTGATGCTGAACCTATAGGACCGAAATTAAAACTTGATGTTCTTGTAGTTGCGCCATGTACAGGAAATACAACAGCAAAACTTGCAAATGCAATAACTGATACGTCAGTGACCATGGCCTGCAAAGCTCATTTAAGAAATCAAAGGCCATTAGTTTTAGCTATAGCGACTAATGATGGACTTGGAGCTAATGCTAAAAATATCGGTTTGCTACTAAATACAAGAAATATATACTTTGTGCCTTTTGGGCAGGATGATGCAGCAAATAAACCAAATTCCCTCATAGCTAAATTTGATATGATTGAAGAAACAATAGAAGCAGCAATACTAGGTGAACGGTATCAGCCTATATTAATATAAGCACAGTCTCTTTGGGCAATTTAATTGTCAGGAAAGAAATAGGGTATCATATGCTGTGGTAAGTAAATACAAAACGGTGCAAATTTGCACCGTTAATTTATTGGAAGAAATTTGAATATAATCTTTGTAAAAAATCAGGAAGTATTTCATTTTTAACTTCGATAGAAGCTTGATCGTTAAAATATTCTGTATTAATTAAGTGTTCATTTTCATATATCAAAAACTTATACAGTTCTTCTTTGATTTCATCTCCATAATCATCATTGAAAATAAAGGATATAATTGAATTGTTTTCTTGTCTTTTGATTCCAAAGCCTGTTATTTTTAAATTGCTTTTATCATTGGAAATCAGTGTGCCATTATCATCCGTAAATGTTGACAGGATTTGTATAGGTATATTATATTTCTTTCCCAATAAAACCGCATTTGGATGAATTACGGTTGCTCCGTTAATTGCCAGTCTGTACATATCATCATAGGAAATTTTCTCAATATATCTGGCAGTTGGTACTAATCTTGGATCTGTAACAGCAACTCCAGGCACATCTGTAAATATATCTACCCTTTCGGCCTTTAAATATCCGCCCAGAGCAACAGCTGTAGTATCACTGCCACCTCTGCCAAGTGTTGTTATATCCAAATCCTCCGTGGCTCCTTGAAAACCGGCAACCACGACAATTTTATTTTCATTTATATATTTTTGGATTTTATCTGTGTTAATATCAATTATTTTACTGGAATTAAAGTTATCGTCTGTGATTATTCCTGCTTGAAATCCTGTCATGGCCTCTGAGGGTAAACCTTCACTTTCTAGCAAATGGGAAACAAGAGCTGCAGAAATTATTTCTCCAACTGACATAATTAAGTCTTTTTTCTTTGGATTTATGGTGGTGCTTATTTTTTCTAATTGATTTATTAAAGTATCAGTAGCGTAAGGTTCTCCTCCTCTGCCCATTGCGGATACAACTACAACAAGCTTGCTGCCAATTTGTTTTTCTTTTTTTACTAGGTTAAGAAACTCACTTTGATTATTTAAATTTCTAAGAGAAGTTCCTCCGAACTTTTGAATTACTATGCCCATTTTTGTCTCTCCCTCTTTAAATTTACTAATATTGCAGTAATCAGATGGTTTTATTTTATTCATGAGGTTAATTTTTGTTAGCAAATACCTGTATATTTCATAAAATGGATTACAGTATTTTTTTGAAAGGGGAAATGAGATGATTAAATGGGGAAGATTGATAACGGCTATGGTAACACCTTTTGATGAAGAGTTAAATGTTGATTTTGAGGCTGCCAGTTTACTGGCAATTAAATTAGTTGAAGAGGGGAGCACTGCTTTAGTTGTAACAGGAACAACCGGAGAAGCTCCAACTCTAACAGAAGATGAAAAAATAAATTTATATAAGACTATAAAGGCTTCTGTGGATGTTCCTGTAATTGCAGGGGTAGGGACTAATAATACAATAATTACCATAGAAAATGCAAAGGCAGCACAAGAGGCAGGGGTTGACGGACTTCTGGTAGTTACGCCATATTACAATAAGCCTGACCAGGATTCTTTGTATTGTCATTTTAAGAAAGTTGCAGAATCTGTTGATTTACCAATTATGCTGTACAATGTGCCTGGAAGAACCGGATGCAACATATTACCAGAAACAGTAGAAAAACTTGCTCAAATTGATAATATAAAAGCATTAAAAGAGGCAAGCGGAAACATAATTCAATTTGCCGAAATAATAAAGCGCGTCCCTGAGGATTTTCTAGTTTATTCAGGAGACGATTCAATGTTGCTTCCTGCAATGTCAATAGGCTGCTATGGAATAGTAAGCGTAGCCTCTCATGTTGTAGGTCCTGAAATGAAGGAAATGATAGATGCTTTCGTATCCAAGGATACTGAAAAGGCAAAAGAAATGCATCTGAAATTATTAAATATCTTTAAGAACTTATTTATAATTGCAAACCCAATACCAGTAAAAGCAGCATTAAATCTGATGGGAGTAAATGTTGGCGGATTAAGGCTTCCTTTAACAGAAGCAAGGGAGAATGTGCTGAAAATTTTAAGAGAAGATTTAAACGAATTAGGAAAAATTTAAAGCAGGTCATCGGGGACGGTTCTGTCCCCGATGGCTTTTAAATTAGTATTGCTGAAATTCAAATATGATGGTATTATTAAATAGTAAAATTAGCAAGATGCATTAGATGCATGCAGGAGGACAAATGCTAAAGGAAATTAGTACAAAATACATACTGAAGGAATTCGATATTAGCAGGCAGACATTATATAATTGGATACATGAAGGATTGCTGAATGAACCTGTTAAGGATTGGCGAGGATGGCGTATCTGGACACAAGAAGACCTGGATCAGCTTCGAAAACTTCTTAATGAAAAGAATAATAAGAATTTAAGCATTCAAAAACATAATGATGATACTTTATTAGAAATGTCAAACCGAAGATACTTGGGTAGCAAACAGAAACTAATTGATTTCATTGAAAGTATTATCAGAGAAAATGTTGAGGATTTTAATACGTTTTTTGAGCCCTTTGCCGGAACAGGTGTTGTTTCAAACTATTACAACAATCAAAACAAGGTAGTTATAGTAAATGACATTTTGAAATCAAATTATATTGCATATGATACTTTTTTCAGTTCTGAGAGCTATTATGCTGAAAAATTAATACATACTATAAAACAACTTAATACAGCAATAATCAATGATGATAATTATATGTCTGTTAATTTTGGAAATAGATATTTTACAATACAAAATGCCAGAAAAATTGGTTATATCAGAGATGAAATCGATGTGTTATATGAACAGAATTCTATTAATGCCCGTGAAAAAAATATACTCATAACATCACTGCTTTATGCAGCAGATAAAGTAGCAAACACATGCGGTCATTATGATGCATATAGAGAGACTCTTGATAACATAAAAGAATTAGAATTATTAATGCCAAATATTAATGATGATGCTAATATAAACAATCAAATCTATAATTGTGATGCTAATGTGCTTGTTAAAGAAGTACAAGCAGATGTTACATATATTGATACACCTTATAACAGCAGGCAGTACGGGGATGCCTATCATTTGTTAGAAAATATTGCAGAGAATAATAAGCCTGAGCTGCAAGGAAAGGCTAAAAAAATAAAACAAAGAAATCACATAAAAAGCAATTATTGTACTGTAAAAGCTGTAGATACTTTCAGGGATTTGATAGAAAATGTAAGAACAAAACATATTCTTGTTTCTTATAACAATATGGCTAAAAAAGGAAATGGACGCTCCAATGCAAAAATCTCAAATGAAGAAATTATTGAAATTTTGAAACAAAAGGGTGAGGTTAAAGTCTATGAAACAGACTTTAATGCCTTTACAACCGGAAAGAGCAAAATTGACAATCATAAAGAGTTGATTTATTACTGCAGAGTTAACTAGAGGAAGGACTATGGACTATATTAAATCTCCATTTAATTATACCGGGGGCAAACATAAATTATTGAAGCAAATACTTCCGCTTTTTCCTGATGATATTGATCAATTTGTTGATTTATTCTCTGGTGGATGTAATGTTGGAATAAATGTTGTTGCAAACAACAAGATGTTTATTGATTTTAATTCGCAATTAATTGAGTTATTGAATGTATTTAAAGCTTATGAAATAGATATTATATTGTCAGAAATTGAAAACATCATAAAAACATATGATCTTTCTGACAGCAGTGTTTTTGGATATGATTATTATGGATGTACCAGTTCAGATGGGCTTGCCAGTTACAATCGTGAAAAGTTCTTGAATTTGCGAAATGATTACAATTCATTGAAACACGAAAACAATGGGTTTAAAAAGAATATTATGCTTTATACTTTGATTGTTTTTGGTTTTAATAATCAAATCAGATTTAACAAACAAGGAAACTATAATATTCCTGTGGGGAAGAGAGATTTTAACAGTAAAATAAAGAGTAATTTAATCACATTTTTGAAAAATATAAAAGACAGCAACTCTGAATTTATTAATGTCAATTTTAAATTGCTTACGGCAAAGGATTTTAAAGGATCTTTCGTTTATGCTGACCCGCCATATTTAATAACAAATGCTTCATATAACGAACAAGGAGGTTGGACTGAGGATTGTGAATACAAACTATATGAGCTTCTAGACAGCTTAAACAGGAATAATATAAATTTTGCTCTCTCCAATGTCATTGAAAATAAAGGCACTAAGAATACAATACTTGAAAGATGGATAACAAACAATGATTATAAAATACATTATTTAGACATGAGCTACAACAATTCAAATTACCAGATTAAAGATCGTTCGAATAAAACTGTTGAAGTTTTAATAACTAATTATTAATATTATTTTATTATATGAAACAGGCTGTCTCATTTTTGAGACAGCCTGTTTTCTACTTACAAAGTCTAGACATCTAACACTTATACAAGATAATTTTTCTCCCAGGTATCTATGCAGTTGTCAATACTTAAAATCCAGTCACCGGAGTTGTTGTGTTCATCTACTTTTGAATAAACAATATCAAAAAGGCTTTTTAAAGTGCGTTGATTGACACGAATACTGTGTTTGAAGTATTTGTTTTTAACAATGGAAAGTACTTTAGTATATTGATCTAATGTTAAAGGGATTATCTTTTGACGAGAACCCTCATAGTCATATTTAACACTGTACCAAAATGTATTCACAGTATCTCTGTGCAGAGACGGTGCTAAAAATAAGCAATAATTATTTTCATTGTAATTATTATTTTCAAAATCTCTCAAGTGCCTCATAACAGGTTGTCCTTCGTTGTACCACTGGTCTCTTCCGTTAAGCAATGTTACTTCACAAATCATGCTAAAATCAATGTAGTGGCATTCCATATCCGGGGTATTGCCTGGTGCTGTAAATGTAGGCAAATTATCATCCCCTACATTGTAGTGAGGAATAATTTCCTTGGCATCATCTAAGGCCATTAATGATTGGGCAACATTCCATTCAAGGTTTAACGGGTCTTGTCCTGATATGCTTCTTCTTCGAGCAGATAACTTACCTATTTCAGAAATATAGGTATCAATATTTGATAGACTGCGTTCAAGCAAAATAGAATAATCAACATTTAATAAATTTATAATTTCTCTTGTTTCCTTAATGTGGTTATTAAGTATGGTCAAGTCACCTGATATGGCAGTATCAAATGTGAAACTGTGAAGACTTTGGCCTTGAAATTCTGACTCTATTTTAGCCTGTATATGAGTTGCTTCTTCACGCAGGTTAATTAACGCAGCTTGAAGGTCACCAATATTTTCCCAAGGAAGCTGAGGCATATTAAGGTTTGACATATATTCAAAATATTCTTCAACATCACCGAATCTCAATGATTCACCTGAAAAAGTTTCTAAGAGTTTTTCAATTTCAACACTTCTTCTTGGAGATAAGTCTATGTATCTGCCGTTACCCCTGTAATAAAATAAGTTTGTCATTCTGAAATATCTGATTGCTGAGTCTGCATAATCATAAAGGGTATTTATCTTCTTCTCGATTTCAAAGTTATTATCAGTCTGAAGAGAAAAAACATTTATAACTTTTTCAATAAACTGAGCATCTATGTAGCTTTTCTGGTCTTCTCCATTAAGTTTTCTGCAACTACAACGGAATTCAATTAATTGATTTGCAGTATCATTAATATCTGTGTAATTTGTAAGCGTGGGAATAAACAAAGCAAACTCGGTTTTTGATAAACCAACTGGATTATTGCCCATTGAAAACCACATTTCATTTACTTGTTTTACAACATGCATGGTGGCGATAAATGGAATTATATTAAAGTCGTTAAATCCACGATCAACTCCATTTGGCAATTGCCATTTTAAAAAGTATCTTAAAAAGATATTGCTAAAGTCAGGTGTGCCGGAAATAATCTCCAGACCTAAAGGTGTTATTCTCACAGGTCCATGTGAATCTCGTGCCACTGCAGCACACATTTTATTTAGATTTGACACCGCTGTTCTGCCACGCATAGCATAAATATCTTCAATCTTATCAATACTCTTATTTTCATAACTTGCTAATGATAAGATTTCTGACAATTCTTCATGTGTAAATTCTTCAGGGTCTTCATATTTATCTTTAATTTTCTTTGGAAGTCCCATAGGCATGTAATTTTTTGTTTGAATAAGTCTTTTAAATAAATTTGCTTGTGTGTTGCTGTTGAAAGGTTCACCTTCAAACTCTTGAAGAACTCTCAGAAAGGGGGCGTTTCTTTCCGGATTCCTGATTGTAGTACTTAAACTCCAACATTTTGCCATGTTTTCACCTCATTAGTACTTGCTTCTATTTGTTTTCCATTCATTAAAAAAATCATTGTCATATTGCTTAATTTGTTTGCTGTTATCATGAAAATGCTTAAAAGACAAGCAGTCTTCGCTGGCAGTTTCAATAATGGATTTTTCAAAGTTATTTTTGGAGATTATATATTTTGTTTCATTTAAAAAACCTTTATTATAATCTAAATCATTTATAATGCTAAATCCTATGTCATTGTCATTTTCACTGTAGTTTAATATTGAAAATTCTCCATTCAGCAATTTTGTAGCCTTCCACAGTCTGTTATATTTCATTTGATTATCTGGAACACCAGGAGGGCCATATCCCCAGCAATACTTCATGGGGGTGCATACATAATTTTCCTTGGTATTTTTATAATTAAGAGCAAATTCTATATTAATTAAGGAATTACTTGCTTCAAAGAAAATGAAAAAATCAAAATCAAATCCTTTTGTAGTTGCTTCAATGAGATCTCCCTTAGGATTTTTGTATGTTAATAACCTTTTAGTAAATTCCAGACCCTGGTCATCATCTGCATTTATATCTGATTTCCAGTAATTAAATAGTAAGTTTTTTGCATATTCAGTAGAGGTTTTAACTTTACCCAAGGTTTTAGAATGAGCGTCTCCATCTATGTTGTTAATTTCAAGAAACCAGTTTTGAAGATTTTTAAAGTTTCCATACTCATAGATACATCTTGTATGTATATCTTTATATTCAATAACTATTTTTTTATCTTCATCATTATTTGTATAGAATATTAAATAGTAGCATATGCTGCTGTTTGAAATCATAAGTCTGCGTATTAAACAATGTTTTTCATATGTAAATTTATCAAGGATTTCTTTAGCCAGCTCCGAGTTCCATGTTGCCTCAGTAATCCTATTGATAGTTATTGAGTCTGTTTCAAAAAATTCAAAAATAATCAGTTTTTCTAATGTTTCCGAATATTGAAGCCTATCAAACCAAAATAAACTCACAGCCTACCCCCATTTAATAAGATGACATAAATAAATTATATAATAAATCACAATTAAATGATATACCTATATGAAAAATAAGGAAATTTAATGGTATCGAACCTTATAAACACCCATATGTTATATATTTGAAAAAATTATTTTATACCTATAATTTATGTAGTAAAATATAGTATAAGGAAGACATTGAAAAACTACTATTTACAGAAAGGAAATATAGCAATGAGTAAAGTTATTATCCAGGAATGTAAAGACTATTCAGTATATGACATAATTGTTAAAATAAACAATGGTATGGAAAGATTAGGAGGATGGGATAAATTTGTCAAGTCAGGTAATGTTGTATTGCTCAAGGTTAATCTTATCGGACCTAAATCTTCTGATTCGGCTGCAGTCACTCACAATGAATTTGTAAGGGCATTAACAAGAATATTAAAAGATAAGGGTTGTACAGTGTGGATTGGAGATAGTTCTGGAGGAGCCATAGCCGGTATTGCACCTACTGCCCAAGGCTTTAGGGTTGCAGGATATGACAAGGTAGCTGAAGAGGAAGGTGCAATTATAAAAAACTTTGACAGAGAAGGTGTTTTTGAGGTGCAGCCCCAAGGTAAGTTCAAGGAAAAGATGTACCTGGCAAAACCGCTCTATGATGCTGATGTGGTCATTAATGTGCCAAAATTAAAAACCCACTCTGCAAATATTTATACGGGAGCAGTAAAAAATGTATTTGGCTGTATACCAGGACTTCGAAAGGCCATGTATCATAAAATGGCACCCGACAAAGAAGATTTTGGTGAAATTTTAGCTGATATACATGAAGCAGTTAAATTTGATCTTCATATAATGGACGGCATAATTTCCATGCAGGGAGAAGGCCCTACAGCAGGAACTGTTTATAAGTCAAACAAAATTCTGATTAGCACAGATCCATTAGCTTTGGATACGGCAGCTGTTAATATGCTTGGAATGATGCTTGATGATATACCTGTTTTAAGTGCAGCAAAAAAAAGAAACTTGGGTCAATATAATCCAGATGAAATTGAAATAGTTGGCGATTATAATTATATTCCACATTTAGAAGGTTTTAAGTTGCCTAAAAATTTCAGGAGTACAAAACAAAAAAACAATAAGTCAGTAATTAAGGTAATAGACTTTTTTAAAACAAAGCCTGAAATCAATAAAAAAAAATGTAAGCAATGCAATATGTGTGTAGAAAGCTGTCCTGTAAAAGCAATAGATGTAAGTACTAAGAAAATTGATTACAATAAATGTATTGAATGTATGTGTTGTCATGAATTGTGCATGCACAAGGCTGTTGAATTGAAAAAAGACAATGTTATAGCAGGCATAATAGCAAGGTTTAGCGTATAATATAGACCTTTTAGTTGATTATTTAAGATAACCGTGTTAAAATTTTGGAGTTCTAAAATTTAAACGGTTATTTTTTTGAGCAACATGTCTTGGAGGTTAATTATGTTAAAAAGAGAATATACGCAGATGTCAGAATCATACGTGGTAGGTGCCTTGCTGGCAGTTGTTGGCGGGTTCCTTGATGCTTATACATATATTTCACGAGGAAAGGTTTTTGCCAATGCACAAACAGGAAACATCGTTCTTATGGGATTGAATATTTCACAGAAAAACTTTAGCAGTACAATTCACTACATGATACCAATTGCAGCATTTATTTTGGGAATTGTCTTATCAGAGTTAATTAGGAGCAGATTTAAACAAAATTCACTCATTCATTGGAGACAAATTGTTGTAGCTGTGGAAATTGTTATATTAACTGTTGTTGCATTTGTTCCTAAGGGAAACATGGACTTGATTGTTAACTCGGCAATTTCCTTTGTATGTGCCCTGCAGTTTGAGTGCTTCAGAAAATATACCACAACCATGTGTACGGGTAACCTTCGCAGTGCAACAGAACAGTTGTTTATATATTATCACACAAAAAATGTTCAGGAACTGACTAAAGGCCTGGAGTTGTATGGAATTATCTTATTTTTTATTTTTGGAGTTATTTTAGGAACAGTACTGACAAATATGATTATGGAAAGAGCCGTATTTTTTAGCTGCATCATATTAGCTGTAGTATTCGGAACAATGTTTAGAAAAGAAAAAATGTAAATGATTATTTTACATAGGAAGCGGCATGAATTAGTTCATGCCGCTTATATTATCAAATGATATTGTATTCCTTCAATAGTCTTTCAATATCTGTTCCCTTAATTTTTTTGAGAACTTTCTTCAATACTATTTTTTCCTTGAAACCTAGGTCCATGTCTATTGCTTTTTTACCGTCACGAAGCTGTACTGTGGCGTTTAGCAGGTTGCGCAAATCATAAACGCTGCCCCATACTTCCGGTATACCGCGGTCTATATCAAGAAGTGTGTAAACAGCTTCCATGCCTGTACGCATGGAATACTCAGTGGTGAAAATTGTATCACGGGCTGTTTCTGCAAACTGTCCCAGGAAAGCAAAGTTGACAGCTCCTTTAGGTACAACATCAGGTCTGTCTCCATAAGCACGGGGCATGAAGAAAGCAGTGATGTAAGGCATCATGCAGGGAACGGTATTGACGCTTTTAGAAGCCATGTTTTCAATTTCGTTTTCAGGCACTCCTATGTGATACAGCCATTCCATGCAGATTTCTTTTCCTGTACAATCCCGCATGGGCTTTTTAATGTAATCACCTGGTTTATCGGAGAACAAACCGTATACCCACACAAGGCACTGATCCTTGGACTGTAGGCGGAACTGCGGCTGGCGATTGATTGTCCAGCTAAGAAGCCAGGATGAATCCTTTGCTGTGACGATGCCACCGGTCACCACTTTGCCTGAGAATGGATCGCGCTTGCAAATATTCTTGATATACGGAATAATACGCTGGTCGAGAGTTGTAACAGTAGCACTCATCCAATTGGACTGCTCCGGGTCATGGCAGAACTTTTCGGGATGTCCGAAGGAGGGGTCCTGTGCTGCAATCTTGCGCCACATGTCCCAGCCTCCACCGGCTTTGATTTCCGTGTTGAAAACGGCTGGCGAATTCTGATCTCCAATTGTTGAATTTTCTACGCATCCGCCGTTAGTTATGAACACCAGATCATTTTCTGTCAAATCAATGCAGTCATTTTTGCCTTCACGAATTATTTCAATGCTTGTTGCCTGTTTTTTATTGCCAGAGCAATCAAACTTTACATTAACAACCTTAACACCGTAGTGGAACTGGACACCATAGCTTTCCAAATATTTTACCATTGGCAATATCATGGACTCATATTGATTGTACTTCGTGAAACGCAGAGCCTTGAAATCCGGCAGACCACCTATATGATGGATAAAACGCTGGATATAAAGCTTCATTTCCAATGCGCTGTGCCAGTTTTCAAAGGCAAACATCGTACGCCAATAAAGCCAGAAGTTTGATGACAGCACTTCATCATCGAATACATCGGTGATGCGCTTGTCCTGCAACTTTTCGTTTGGAGTGAAGAATAGATTCATGATCTCCATGGCACCTTTGTCTGATATGTCAAACTTGCCGTCTGTGTGGGCATCCTCACCACGATTGACCGTTGCACGGCAGAGGGAATAGTTTGGGTCTTTTTTATTGAGCCAGTAATATTCATCCAGAACACTTACGCCTTCAGTCTCAATAGAGGGGATAGAACGGAACAAGTCCCACATAACCTCAAAGTGATTGTCCATTTCACGGCCCCCGCGCATGACATATCCTACATTCTCATACTTGTAGCCGTCACAGGCTCCTCCCGGAATTGGTTCTTTTTCAAGAATATGGACATGTTCGCCCTTCATTTGTCCGTCTCTGACGAGATAGCAGGCAGCAGTCAATGCTGCAAGGCCGCTGCCGACGATGTATGCAGACTTGTGTTCCACTCCTGCCGGTTTCAAAGGTCGTGCAAATGCTTCATAGTTACCGCTTGAGTAATACATATATACCTCCAAGAATATTTTTTTATGTATGTATTTTATCAAAATAAAATAAATTCCACATTAAACAGAAATGCCGTCATGATAAAACTTTTATCATAACGGCAAAACTATAATATTTTTTATCATTCATCGGTTTTTGATGTATTGTTGTCGGTTCTATAACGGTTCAGTGCTGAGGTAATATTTTCATGCATCAGAACAGAAAGATGATCAATAATTATTTGTGGTTCTTCTTTCATATCGTTCTTAACCCAATCAAGCATCAGTCCCACAAAAGCATATTTATAAAAATCAGCTATAAACTTCTTGTCCTCTTCTCGGACAGCCATATTAGCAGCCTTTTCATCCACAACACCTATCAGTAGATTGTACGTTAACTTATACAGATATATTTCTACTTGTTCCCGGCTAACAGAACGATATACATTAAGAATAAATGGTTTGTTTTCCAATACTGCTTCAAATATATGCATAAAACCTTGCTGCCACGTATCATATGTCTTCTTGCCTTCAAGTGCTTTCGTTGCATCTTCAATGCACGACCACTCTACAAGGTCATATATGTCCTTAAAATGATAATAAAAGGTCATGCGGTTAATACCGCAATCTTCAGCAATATCGGTTATGGTTATTTTATCAAGGGGCTTTTTAAGAAGTAGATTTTTCAAAGAAGCTTCTAACGCCCGCTTTGTAATTTGCGACATAATGTTCTCCTTCCTGCTTCTTTCGCTATTTATATTATAAACATATACATCCAGTAAATCTACGTTTTTATTTATGTATTAAAAAAATGTTGAGACAACTGCAAAACCATACTAAAAATTTAGCTTCAGGCTATATTAACTACAATTATTTATTTCATATATGAAATTACATGTTATAAATTACTATAAGTTTAAATTTTATATTAATATATTTATTGTGTAGACACAAATAGAATGTTATCATATAATAGTAATCATAAGTTAAATAAAACATTACGAAAAGAAAATTAAAAACATTTGTTGCATCTTAGTTAATGTTTAATGCAGTGTAAAAATATAAACACAAGGAGACTATATGAACAATAGTGTTATAAATGAGTTAAACTTCAAAAATGAACCAGTTATAAAGTATTTGCCCAAAAGTCGTGAGAGAATGGAATTAGAGGCTGAATTATATAGAATAAAAAATTTTTATATAGATATTCCTTTAATAATAGGAGGCAAAGAAATAAGAACAGGAAATAAAGGGCTATGCATAATTCCGCACAATCACAAAAAGGTTATCGGAGAATATCACAAGGCTGGTAAAGAGGAAGTGGAGCTGGCTATTAATGAAGCTTTGAAAGCTAAAACCAAATGGGAAGAAATGCCTTGGGAACACAAGGTTTCAATATTTTTAAGAGCAGCTGAATTAGCAGCAGGTACTTGGAGAGCAAAGCTAAATGCTGCTACAATGCTGACCCAAAGCAAGACATGCAGACAGGCAGAAATAGACTCCGCATGTGAATTAATTGACTTTTTTAGATATAATGCTTATTGCATTCAGCAAATATACAATGAACAACCATTATCAACAAAAGATGTATGGAATAGAATTGAATACAGGCCGTTGGAAGGATTTATTTTTGCTGTATCACCTTTCAATTTTACTTCAATTGCCGGTAATTTATGTGCATCTCCGGCTATGGCCGGTAATACAATTCTATGGAAGCCGGCATCAACAACTGTTTATTCATCTTATGTAGTTTATAAGTTATTCCAAGAAGCAGGACTGCCTGATGGAGTTATTAATTTTATTCCGGGAAACTCTGGTGAAATAAGTGATACTGTATTATCCAGCGAGCATTTGAGCGGTATACATTTTACAGGATCGACTAAAGTATTTCAAGATATGTGGACTGCTGTAGGGAACAATATAACGAATTACAGAACATTTCCAAGAATTGTCGGAGAAACAGGCGGAAAAAATTATATTATAGCTCATGCTTCGGCAGATAGAAAATCGCTCATAGAAGGGCTGATTGATGGATCATTTGAATTTCAAGGTCAAAAATGTTCTGCTGCATCACGGGCATATATTGCTAAAAGTGTATGGAATGAAATAAAGGATACGCTTATTAAAAAAGTATCAAATATCAAAGTCGGTGATATTGAAGAAATTGATACTTATATGGGAGCTGTCATTGATAATAAATCATATGATTCAATAGCAAAATATATAGAATATGCAAAAAATTCTTCTGATGCTGAAATATTAATAGGAGGTGAACATGATGACAGATCAGGTTATTTTGTCAATCCTACAATAATATTAACTGAAAATCCCAATTTTAAAACAATGGAAGAAGAAATTTTTGGACCTGTACTTACAATTTTCATATATGATGATTTAAATTACTCGGACATATTAAAATTGTGCAACAACACTTCCAAGTATGCACTGACCGGTTCGATTTTCGCCAAAGACAGATATGCCATAGAAGAGGCTGAAAAAGAGTTAGTTCACTCAGCAGGAAATTTCTATGTTAATGTAAAACCAACAGGAGCAGTAGTGTCACAGCAACCTTTCGGCGGCTCAAGGCTATCAGGCACAAATGACAAGGCAGGTTCAAAATTCAATCTGATTCGCTGGATGAGCCCTAGAGTAATAAAAGAACAATTACATATAAAATAATGAAAATATAGTTTGCATTGTGAATCATGAGAAGATTAAGGTAACAATAAATGCATGTCTGCATAAAATGTTGCTAGGGAGGTGATTTGATGAGGAACAGAAATCACAGACATTCCTTTGAAGGAGAAACCACCATAGATGATGGTCACAGGCATTATTACAGAGGCAGTACATCTTCAGATCCTAACATTCCCGGTCATTATCATCATATTTCAGATGTCACAACATTCAATGACGGTCACAGGCACAGAATCCAAACAAGAACAGGCCCGGATATTCAGGTAAGTGGCGGTCATGTACACCGTTATGAAACTGTTACCACATATGAAGATGGACATACGCACTACACCGAAGGTTACACTTCCGTTCATTAAAGTAATCAACAGCTTTTGACATTTCTCAAGGGCTGTTTTTATATCACATATTTTATCAGTTTGAATATATTGTTATATGCTTATAAAAGGAAGTGTTAATAATTGTATTATTGGGTTTTAAATTATCCATGTGATAAAATCTATAGTGGAGCAAATCAAGAATTGTATGTTTTGCAAGAGCATGATAGTTCAGAATGCTCTTATTTAAGTGTTGATTTAACAAATCATGAAGATTTGCCTATTGAAAAAGCATTATTACATATATTTAAATCTGACAAATTTAATGAATATACCATTGTGATTAATTCCAATGGATACCATCCAGTTGAAATAAGCAATATACCATTTTACCCCGGGAAAACTTTAAAACTCTGCATTGACATGATTCCTGTCAGTATGTGTATTTACAACATGCAGTCAGTTGAAGAAATTGAGCATGTTCAAGATGATATAAGAGATATGACTTTTACGTTGGGTCTGGATTCTCCCAAAGGCTCCCTTGCCACTTTGTATGCAGAAAAATTTGCTGAAAAAGTAAATACATTGAGCAACGGAAAAATGAAAATAGAGGTGTTTACAGATGCTGCATTGGGAAATGACAGACAAATGCTCAGCACTATAATAAGTGAAGGAAGTCCTAATTTCATTATACAGACTACAGCTCATCAGGTAAATTTAGTTCCCGAATTATCTATACTGGATATGCCAATGGTTTATAATGATATAAACAAATTGAGAAGTACTATGGATAATGAATATTTCTACCAAAAGATAAATAATATATACAGCAGTGCCGGATACAAATTGCTTGGCATGGCTGATGAACAATTCAGAGAAATGACTTCAAATATAGAAATTCAGGATATAGAACAATTCGGAGGAATTAAAATTAGAACAATTCAAAATCCAAACCATATAAAATTCTGGCAGCTGCTTGGAGCAATAGTCATACCTCTTCCGGTGGGAGAAATACATTCGTCATTGTTGCTCGGATATATTGATGCTCAAGAAAATCCCTATGGAAACATTGCAGCATTCGAGTTTTATGATGCGCAGGACTATGTTATAAACACAAATCATCTGCCTCATTTTTTGCCTTTAATCACAACAAATGATATTTTTGACAGTCTTAATGAACAGGAAAAGAAAGTAATTGAAGAAGCTGCAAAAAATGCAACAGTCTATGCTCGCATTAAGGCTGATGAGCGTCTTGAAGAAGTGAAACAAACACTTATTGACAACGGCATGGACATAGTTGATTTACCTGAAAGAACAAGGCAGGATATGGTAAAATTTGCTGCAATGCCTGTTTATGACAGCATACGTACTCTGGTTAATGATGATGAAATAATAGACTTTTATATGGAAATGAGCAAATAATCCAAGATTTTGTCGACTTTTTTAGACATTATTTTTATGTAAGTATGATAAACTTATGTTGATACAATTTTGTTCGAAAAATAAATAAAATGGATATTTTATGTTAATAATGTAAAAATTTTAATTGATGACTTTTTAATGACAAATTGTAAAAATTTAGGTATAATAGTTCTAGTACGATTTATTGGATAGGATTAAAACCTACTTATATTAATAAATGTTTATAATTTTGGGGGAATTTGAACATGCATAAATTATATAAGCCTTACTTGATAGGAACCATTATTTTTGCTGCTTTTCTCAGCATACTCATGTTAGTCAGCTACAGGACAGAAATTGGTTTGTTAAGCGTATTCATTGCAGTATATGTGGCTGTTCTTGAACTTGTAATGTTAAGATACTCGCAGCACAGCGGAGCGTCCCTGGGCGGGGCTGTAGTTATTTTTGCAGCTTTTTTGTTTAATCCTGCAACTTGTGTATTCATAGTAACTCTTTCATATATAATTGAAACTGCAGCAGACAAGCTTTTTAAAAATGAAAATGCATTTTCTTCAGTAAGCAAGGCATTATATAACTGGGCAATGCACATAATATGCATGCTTAGCGTACCGGCTGCAATCAATGTTCTTCATGGTCAAAGTGTTGTATTGTTAATAGTCATTGGCTCGATTTTGTACAACACAATCAATTCCTTAATGTTAATGCTCATAATCTTTCTGTATACCAACAATAAAGACGAAGCACGCGTTAACAGCATCAATTCTCTAACATCCTGCATTTACATAAACATAATATTAAACATTTTGCTTTACTACGGTTATGGAGCATATGGAATAAATGCTGTTTCTGTAATATTTTTATTCTTGCTTCCTTTTCAAAACTCAATCATGGGAAAGGCAATGGGCCATGAAATAGAAGCCTCCGTCCTGGTTGATTCTCTTACAAACGTGTACAACAAGGCCAGCCTTACTAAAATTCTTACGGAATATGTTCAAAGCAAAATTCCCTTTACATTGGTGTTCATCGATTTTGACAATTTTAAAAAAATAAATGATACATACGGACATGATGTGGGCGATAAAATTCTAAAACATTTTGCAGTTACCTTAAAAGGAAAGTTAAGAAAATCTGACAAGCTGTACAGATTTGGAGGAGACGAATTTTGTCTTGTTATTGACAAGGAATGCGATGTCAATGTTGTTGTTGACAAAACAAACAGCTTGAAGGGCTCCCTCATGTATGAAGAAAATAACTTAAAAATTCCATACTCATTTTCTATTGGAAGGTATAAATACAATGGGGAGCATGGAGTAACAGAAGATCAGATTATAAGCATTGTCAGCCACAGAATGATACAAAACAAAGTTTATAATGTCTACATGCAGCCATAATCATTGTTAATGTTTGGACAAAGCATTTATTCCTTAAGATGGATAATGTATTGTCCTTATTTATTTTGAATATAAATGTTTTTATTTTATAAATCATAATTTCATAAACTTGTCCGCCGTATGATTACCCATGTCTTTAAAATATGTCTTTTTTGGTCAGTTTAAATCTTTACAAATCTATAGACAAAAATGCAAATTTTGTTTATAATGAATACGTGACAATTAATGATATATAAATTTAAAAACGTTTAATTTATAACAATTAAACAAAATATTAAATTAATTTTAGGAGGTTTTTACCAAATGAGTAAACCAATACTGTCAGCACATTTTGAATCAAGGACGCCGTCAGATGTTAGACTGGCGCAGATGAAATATGAGGAACGTAAAGTTAAACCGCAGGCTGTTATTAACGTAGGTATAGGGAATGTATCACTTCCAACTAATCCTGCAATGCAGAAAAGAATGTTTGCACTTGATGCACCAGAAAGCCCATTTGCAAAAGGCGTTATCAGATATACAAGCACTGTTGGTTTGCAAGAAACTCAGGATGCATTTAAGAACATCCTTAGCTGCGAAGGTTTTGATACCAGTAAATTATTTGTTCAGGTAACAGATGGAGGTTCTACTGGTATGGAATTATTGCTAATAGGCGTTTGCGGTGCTCCAGGCACTGGTGAAAAACCTCTTATGATGATAGATCCAGCTTACACAAACTATATTTCATTTGCAGAAAGAATAGGACGCAAGACTGTTACTGTAAAACGTCATTTGAACGAAGACGGAAAGTTCAGCCTTCCTGAATTGGACAAAATTGAAGAAACTATAAAAGAAAACAATCCTGGAGCTCTTCTTGTTATTCCATATGACAACCCAACAGGACAGCTTTATGATTATGAAACTCTTAAGGGACTTGCAAATCTGTGCGTAAAATACAACATGTGGATGATAAGCGATGAAGCATATCGTGAATTGTACTATGTAGAAGGCAGCGAGCTTGTAAGTATATGGGGAATTACAGATGCAGAAGTTCCTGGAATTGAAGGAAGAAGAATAAGTGTTGAAACTGCATCAAAGGTATGGAATGCATGCGGACTCCGAATCGGTGCTTTAATAACTGACAATGCTGAATTCAATAACCGTTCAGTAGCAGAATATACTGCAAACCTCTGTGCTAATGCCATAGGTCAGTATATATTCGGAGCACTGGCACATGAAAGCAAGGAACAAATTGCTGATTGGTGCAAAGGACTTCGCGAGTACTACAAGGAACTGATATTCAACGTATACAACGGATTGAAAGAACAAGAGCCTGGACTCATTGTTTCAAGCCCTGATGCATCAATCTACTCTGTAATTGATGTTAGAAACGTTGTAAAACCTGGATTTGATGCCATAGATTTCGTATTGTACTGCGCAGGTGAAGGCTCAGTTTCCATAGACGGAGTTGAAACAACTCTTCTTGTTGCACCTTTGAAAGGCTTCTATGATATTAAAGACGGCGAATTCAACCCTGGAAGCACTCAGTTCAGAATTTCATTTGTTGAATCTCCTGAAAACATGGCAAAAGTACCAGAATTGTTCGTTAAACTCTTAAGACAATTTGAAGCACAAAGATAATTACAAATAGCAGAAGGTTAAGCACAGTAGATGCTTAACCTTTTTTATTTATCACCGTCAGGGCTGCAGGGTAAACTTTTACACAATTATGACGATATATATACATATGACAGTCTAACAAAGAACGGTTGGTGATTTAAGGAATGAATAAGTTTTTTAAACCATACATGTATACTGCAATAGTTGTTGCTGTGTTTTTAAGTGCCTTCATGCTTTTTAATTACAGAGTTGAAGTAACTGTTTTAGGAATACTCATAACAGTGTTTGGAATGGTGCTTGAGGTTGTAATATTAAGATATTCACAAAACAAGGCAATTTCATTCCTTGCAGCAGTGGCAATATTTGCAGTCTTTAAGTTCAATCCTGCCACTTGCGTTGTCATAGTAACATTGTCAATGGCACTGGAAATATTAGCAGTAAAAATAATAAAACGTGAGAGACTGTTTAATTCAATCAGCAAATTACTTTACAACTGGTCCATGCGCGCAATATGCATATTGTCAGCAAAATTAGTCAGTACATTGCTCCAGGGATATAATCCAATACTTGTAATTGTGGCAGCAGTTAGTTTTTATGATTTGGTGAATGTAGGTATGCTCAATGTCATAATCTGTTTGTACACAAACAGTATGGATGAGATGACTCCTCAAGGCATGTACGCTCAACTGGCGTATGTATATGTATGTGCTGTTATAAACATCATAATGTATTACGGATATGAAGCTTATGGTGTTAGCGGCATTCTTATAATTTATATGTTTCTTCTGCCGTTCCAGACTTCAATATTGAAAAAGGCAATGGTAAAGGAAATGAAGGCTTATGCCATGATAGACTCATTGACAAAAGTGAACAACAAGGCCAGTCTTTCTGTGACACTTACTGATTATTTAAACAACAAGACACCGTTTACAATTTTATTTATGGATTTTGATAAGTTTAAAAATATTAATGACACATACGGACATGACGTGGGAGATAAAATACTGGTGCATTTTGCCGGTAAATTAAAAAGAAGTTTAAGAAAAACCGATAAATTATACAGGTTCGGCGGAGATGAATTTTGTCTTTTAATAGAAAATGACTGTGATGTTGAGGCAGTTAAAAATAAAATCAATAATTTGAAGAATTCTCTTGTTTATGACGAAGGAATAATTAAAATACCATATACGTTTTCTTTTGGCATGTACAAATACACAGGCGGATACGGCATAACGGAAGATGAAGTAATAGGAACCGTAAGCCACAGAATGGTACGAAACAAAGTGTATATGCAGCAATATTAATTATCAGTTTCATATATTGCTTTTATAAAAAATCCACTGAGCAAGAATCAATCCTCAGTGGATTTTTATATGCAATAGGATTTTAGTTATTGTTCAATAACAGGAATTTCCTCGTTGTCTATGACAAAGAAATTATTGAAAATTCCCAATACTTTGTAGGAGGAGTCGTCATTTTCTACGGTGTAGAGGCTTAAAACCTTGTAATCTTCTCTGACAACAGTGCTGTCTGCCACCAGGTCTGAAACAAATCCTACCACGGATTTTTCTATTTGTGTGGAGGCCCCCATTTCTTCATAGTCTTGTGTCTTGTTCCATTCCTTGTAATCCTCGTAGGATGGATTGGTGGAAAAGCCTATTAATGATACTATTAACAATATAACTGTTGAAAATATTATTCCTTTCATTTCTTTCTCCTTTCTGGTTAATGCTCATATTATTCTCAATATTTTCCAAATTATTCATGAATAAGAAAATCGTACACTAAGAAACATTTTTGACATATTGAAATCTATGGTATATATTAAAGAAAATATATGTATTAATCTGGAGGATAGCAATGAATAATATGGTAAAGCAAAAATTATCAAACAACGAAGCGGTTCTTGGCACATTTTTTCAAATGGGAAGCACCACAGCCATGGAATGTCTGGGTATAACTGGACTTGACTATACAATTATTGATACGGAACACGGACCTTTTGACGTTGAAAGTGCAATGGATTTTATTAGAGTTGCTGAGTTAAAGAATATCACACCCTTTGTAAGAATCAAGGATATAACACGATCTTCTATACTTAAGATGCTTGATGCAGGAGCAAAGGGTCTCATAATCCCATGTGTTGAAACTGTTGAGCAGGTTAAAAACATTGTAGAATACGGAAAATATTCTCCTGTGGGCAAAAGAGGATTTATTTATGGCAGGGTTTCGGAATATGGAAATTCAGAAGATGCTTCGAGTATCGACAAATATATGAAAATCTGCAATGATAACACAATGCTTATACCTCAGTGCGAAACTCTCGGCTGTCTTGAAAATATAGAAGAAATTGTTTCAATGGATGGTGTTGACGGAATATTTGTTGGACCATATGATTTATCCATAGCAATGGGTGTACCGGGACAATTTGATAATCCTGAATTCAAAAAAGCTTTGAAGCGAGTACTGGATGCATGCAGAAATTCAGGAAAACCAATCTTCATTTTTACAGGAAGCATAGAAGCAGCAAAATCATATTTCGAAGAAGGCTATAACGGTGTTGCATACAATTTAGATACTGCAATGTATATAAATGCTTTCAAAAAAGCAATTGAACAGATAAAAGCATGATCCCCGGCTGACAAAATTTTGCACAAACTGTTGGATTATGTGGTATAATATTAAACATATTTTCAATTTTCAAAAATATCATGGGAGGAAAGACTTTGAATGAAATAGTGATTTTTGCACCGACGGAAGGCATGTTGAAAAAAGCAAAAAAAATCATTGCTAAAAACAAGTATGACAATGTCAAGGCAGTGTATGGAAATATACACGATGATATTGCCAGGACAGACAAATATGTCACAAAAGATACAAAGGTAATAATAAGCCGCGGCGGTTCCTACAGCTATTACAAGGAAAGGTTCAACATACCTGCCATTGAAATCAGAGTGGATGTATACGATGTAATTGATTGTTACAACAAGCTTGGAAAAACAGACGAGCCCATTGGGATAATAGGTTTTACCAATGTTATTTACGGTTTTGACATGATTGACCATTTCATAAAAAACCAAATTACAAACATAGCAATACAGGACAAGAATGATATCCACCATGCCATAAAAACAGCCATGGAAAACGGGATTAACACATTTATGGGAGACACGACTGTACGGCTTTTGTCCGGCATACATAACTTTCACGGTTCTGTCATTGAATCGAGGGAAGAAAATATAAGTGTTGCCATAAATGAAGCTTTGCTTGTATTAAGTGTCATTAAAAATGAAGAAAGAATCAGAAGTCAGACGGAAGCAATAACTGATTTCATTCATGACGGAATAATAACCGTGGATAAAAATAAGAAAATAACAGTGTTCAACAAGGAAGCTGAACGTCTGTTTGATCTTAGGAAAGATGAAGTATTAGGTAATAATATAGAAAGCATATTTGACAATATGGACATAAGTGACGTTTTACAGAGCGGAAATGCTGTCATTGCAAAAATCATGACGGTAATGGATAAAAAGATGATTACAAACCTTGTGCCAATTGATGTAAACGGTGAAATCCTTGGAGTTGTAATTTCATTTATAGCAGCCTCCGATGTAAGCGTTATGGACCATGAAATAAGAAGAAGCCTTGCCAAGCATGGCTTTGTTGCCAAGTATCAGTTCAAAGACATAATTTATCAAAGCAATAAAATGGAAAAATGTATTTCAACTGCAAAAAAGTATGCCCAATATGACACACCAATACTTGTGTGCGGAAAATCGGGAGTGGGAAAAGAAATGCTGTGTCAAGGCATACATAATTCAAGTTTTCGCTCAAAAGGTCCCTTTGTGGCTGTAAATTGTGCGGCTATTCCATCGACGCTGTTTGAAAGCGAACTGTTTGGTTATGAAGATGGAGCATTTACAGGAGCCAGAAAAAACGGCAAGGCGGGAATGTTTGAAATTGCCCATAACGGTACTATTTTTCTAGATGAGATAAGCGAAATACCCCTGGAATTTCAGGGAAGGTTATTAAGAGTTCTTCAGGAAAAACAAATAATGCGAATAGGCGGAGACAAGGTTATTCCGGTTGATGTAAAAATAATATGTGCTACAAATAAAAATCTCGATGACCTGGTTAATCAGGGGAAATTCAGGGATGACCTTTTTTTTAGAATCAACACTCTCAATTTGTATATTCCTTCACTGGAAGAAAGAAAAGAAGATATATTGATACTGGCTGAATATTTCATAAAAAAATATTCAAAAAAATATAAAAAAGAAGAAATTAAAATGCCGGAAACAGTTATGGACATATTGATTGCAAAAAAATACAAAGGTAACATAAGAGAGCTTCAAGGCATAATGGAAAGGTGCGTAATCCTCAACTCTTTTGAAACGTTAATTGAGATGGAGGAAATTGTAAAAATGAGTCAAAATGCTGTAACTTTTGGAGAAGACTTGACGGTTGACCTTCACACTATGACTCAGCAATATATTGAAAAGGTATATTTAAGCAACAATTGCAGCACAAAGGCTGCCTGTGACATATTGAAGATTGACAGAACTACTTTGTGGAAGAGGTTGAAAAAAACAACATAGAGGTTGATTATATCAACCTTATTTTATTTTTTGAAGCAGTGATATTTACCATAAATTCTCAACAATTAAAATAGTTTTTAAAAAGTATTCCTATTTCAACGCTTAATAATTTAAACATGAATGTATGGAGTGATTTTATTTTTTGGCACGAAAATTGCTCTTGTTTATTGTGACATAATATATATGAATGTGTCCTAATAATTCTGAATAAAATCCAAAGGGGAGGAATGATTTAATGAATGCAATCCTTAAAACTTCAGACAATGACAATGTGGTTACTTGTTTAAGATCACTTTACAAAGGCGATGAAGTAGTTGCAGATGGCCTTACATTTGTTGTAAAAGAAGACATACCTCAGTTTCATAAAATGGCTATAAAGGACATAAAAAAGGGTTCACCAGTTTTAAAGTACGGTCAGGTCATAGGCCTTGCTACAAGAGACATTAATTCTGGAGATTATGCTCATGTGCACAACATTGAAAGCACCAGAGGACGAGGAGACAAACAGGAGGCGGTAAAATGAAAATAACCGGATATAAAAGAGAAAACAATACATTCGGAATCAGAAATCATTTGTTGGTAATTCCTGCTTCGGTCTGTGCCAGTGAAACAGCTGTAAAAATTGCAAATCTTGTTCCCGGTGCAGTAGCAATACCTCATCAGCATGGATGCTGCCAGGTTGGTGTGGATTACAGACAGACTGTAAGAACACTGACAGGTTTTGGATGCAATCCGAACGTAGGAGCAGTTTTGATTGTGGGTCTTGGATGTGAAGGAATAAATTCAAAAGATATGGCGGAAGATATAGCCAGGACAGGCAAGAGAGTTGAATACATTATAATACAGGAAAACAACGGCACATTGGGAACCATATCTAAAGGTGCTGAAATTTTAAGCAGTATGTCTGCTGAGCTTTCTGCACAACAAAAGGTTGAATTTGACATAAGTGAAATTATTCTTGGACTTGAGTGCGGCGGATCAGACCCTACAAGCGGTATTGCTTCAAATCCTGCCATAGGCAAGGCTTCAGACATGCTTGTTGCTGCCGGCGGAAGCAGCATATTGAGCGAAACAACTGAAGTCATAGGTGCAGAACATCTTTTGGTCAACAGATTCGACACCGAAGAAAAGAAAAGAAAGTTTCTGAGAATGGTCAGCGACGTGGAAAAAAGGGCAATTGCCATGGGTGAGGATTTAAGAGGGACGCAGCCTACTCCCGGAAATATTCAGGGAGGACTCACAACCATAGAAGAAAAATCATTGGGCTGCATGCACAAAGCCGGAACAATGTATAACTTCGAAGACGCACTGGAATATGCCCAAATGGTTCCAAAGGATAAAAAAGGACTTTATTTTATGGATACTCCCGGAGAAGACATAGACTCCATTACAGGAATGGTAGCCGGAGGAGCTCAAATTGTTGTATTCACAACAGGAAGAGGAACTCCAACAGGATGTCCAATAGCTCCCGTAATCAAGATTACAGGCAATACAAACACTTACAACAAAATGAAAGACAACATTGATATCAATGCAGGCAAAATAATTACTGATGGAGCCACACTTGATGACATAGGAAGAGAAATCTTTGACACAATAATAGAAGTTTCAAACGGAAAACTGACTAAAGCAGAGGTTCTTGGTCATAAGGAATTCGGAATTTATAGAATAGGCTACACATTTTAAATAATTGGAGGAGAATAATATGAAAATTTTAAAGGGCATTCAAAAAGTTCCTGGAGGGTTAATGGTAGTACCATTGCTGCTGGGTGCAACAATTAATACATTTTTTCCTGATGCGTTAATGATAGGCGGATTTACGACGGCTTTGTTCAAGAACAGCGCCAGCGCACTCATTGCACTATTCTTGTTATGCAACGGAGCACAAATTGACGTAAAGCAGGCCGGAAGTTCTCTTGCAAAAGGCGTAGGCCTCACTATGGTTAAATTTATACTTGGAGCCGGATTAGGTTGGGCTGTTGGAAAAGTGTGGGGAATAAACGGAGTGCTGGGATTAAGTCCGATAGCAGTCATAGCAGCTGTAACTAACTCAAACGGAGGCCTTTATGCGGCTCTTGCAGGACAATACGGAGATGCATCAGATGTTGGAGCTATTTCAATATTGTCAATAAATGACGGACCTTTCCTCACAATGATAGCATTGGGTGCAGCAGGACTTGCATCAATTCCTTTTATGTCTCTTGTAGCCTGCATTGTGCCTATTCTTATAGGATTCATTCTTGGTAATGCAGATGAAGACATGAGAGAGTTTTTAGCAAAGGGTACAGTGCTGTGCATTCCTTTCTTTGCTTTTCCACTGGGAGCTGCTCTTAACTTCGGTCAAATCATTACTGCAGGAGTGCCGGGCATAATTCTTGGACTTGTTTCAACAGTTATAACAGGATTTGGCGGTTTCTTCGTAATGAAATTGCTGAAGGCAAAAAATCCGGCAGTAGGAGCTGCTATAGGAACAACTGCAGGAAATGCCGTTGCTACTCCTGAGGCCGTAGCAGCAGTTGACCCTTCATTGGCGGTTGTAGCAGCAGCCGCAACAGTGCAGGTTGCAGCTGCCATAATTGTAACAGCAATATGCTGTCCGCTTCTTGTTTCATACCTGGATAAAAAAATAAACGGAACAAGCAGAAAGAATAAAGAAGCATAATATGTTTCATGAATTTGAAGACAGACTCAGTCTGTCTTTAAGTTCTGTAAGGAGGTTTTAATATTAACAGATATTTAATAATAGCAGATGATTTTACCGGAGCAAATGACACAGGCGTGCAGCTTAAAAGAAGAGGTATTGCTACGGATGTGGTGTTTTCTGCTGATTTAATAGGCAACAATGGCACATCATATGTGGCAGACACTGAATCAAGAGGAATGTCCGGCGAAGAAGCATACAGTACAGTGAGAAAAATCATTAAGGACATTGAATTTTCCGGTTTCAAATATGTGATAAAAAAGGTAGACTCCACATTGAGAGGAAATATAGCCGAGGAAATCAAAGCTGTGGATGATGTTTTTAATAGCGATTTGGTAGTCTTTTCTCCTGCACTTCCTGATCTGGGCAGAACAACGGTTGAAGGAGTACATTGTCTTAACGGTATTCCAATTACAAAAACTGAACTTGCAAAAGACCCTATAAAACCCGTTACAGAAGACAACATAAAAAAAATACTTGAAAAAATATATGATGAAAAAATTACTCACGTAAGTATAAAAGATTTACAAGAAGATAATCTTAACTTTTCAGCCGGCAGAATATTAACATTTGATGCGTCAAGCAATGCTCATATGCAGAAGATAATCAAAAATGGTCTTGAAACAGGCAAAAGAATATTGTGGGTTGGAACAGCTGCCATGGCTGACAATCTGTTTGAAATTGAATACAGAACTCCTCCTTCACTGGCAGTTGTGGGAAGTGTGAGTTCAGTAACGAGAAGTCAGGTTAAATTTGCAGAAAATTCAGGAATAAAAATACTCAAAGTTCCAGTTTCTGATATAATTGAAGGAAAGAATATAAATAACACAGTTGATGAAGCAGTGAAAATTTTAGCTCAAGGAAATGACTTGATCATTATTTCACCTGCATCATACAGCTTGGAAGAATATGAAATGATAAATACATCAGGTGCCGGAAAGTCCATGACTACAAATGAAATCAGCATTTTTGTACAGGATTTGCTTGGTAAAATATCAAAGGAAGTACTTGAAAAAATAAAGGTTTCAGGAGTTTTCCTCACAGGAGGAGACACAGCCATAGGACTTTTTAAAAAGCTTGGCGCACTGGGGTCTTCCATAAGCGGCGAAGTCACAACAGGCATTCCTCTCATGAGATTAAGAGGCGGTTCATTTGACGGGCTCAAGGTTATTACAAAGGCAGGAGCTTTCGGAAAGGAAGACATACTTGTATATTCAATGCGAAAACTTAAAGAGGTGACAGATGGACAAAATTAATAAAATGTTCGGAATCACATTGGGAGATCCCTGTGGAATAGGAACGGAAATTACTTTGAAATCATTGAAAAGTGAGCCGGAATATGTGAATAGATGCATACTTTTCGGAAGCCTTGCACTTCTTGAGCATTACAATGAAATGTTTGGTTATGGATTCAAATTCAATAAAATAGAAAATACAAAAGATTTCAAAGAAGGGTATGTGAATGTTCATGACCCCATGAATATTTCCCTTGATGATTTTGAAGTGGGAAAAGTAAGTGCCAATGGAGGTAAATGTGCATTTTTAAGCGTGAAGGCAGCCATTGACTTTGCTCTTAGAAAAGACATTTCATCAGTTGTCACTGCTCCCCTGAACAAGGAAGCGCTGCATCTGGCAGGATACAACTATGCTGGACACACTGAAATTTTTGGTGAATTTACTCATGGAAAATCTTATGCCATGCTTCTTTGGAGCGACAAACTAAAGGTTATTCATGTCACAACTCACATGTCTTTAAGGGATGCATGTGACAACGCAAAAAAACAAAGAATCATGGATGTTGTGCACTTAGCAGATGAAGCACTTAAAAAACAGGGATATGTCTCTCCAAAAATTGCAGTTGCAGGACTTAATCCCCATGCAGGTGAAAACGGCATTTTTGGAAGAGAAGAAATAGAAGAAATACAGCCTGCTGTTGAACAATGCAAAAAAGAAGGTATAAATGTTTGTGGTCCAATACCTCCGGATACTGTATTTCTGAAGATGTACAACGGGGAATATGACATTGTGGTCGCCATGTACCACGACCAGGGACACATTCCTCTTAAACTTTTGAACTTTGACAGCGGTGTTAATATCACTGTGGGACTTGATGTTGTCAGGACATCCGTGGACCACGGCACAGCATTTGACATTGCAGGCAAAAATATTGCAAGAGAAGACAGCATGCTCAAGGCAATTGAAATAGGAATGAAGTTATAACGTTATGAAAAAAATCTAATAATGCAAATATTGCAGATTATGTTTATCAATCATTAAGATATGTTTTAATCAAGGAGGTTATTATGACTATTATAAAATTGCCGTATGGCAAAGAACACGTTTCATTGGAAATTCAGGAAGAAAGATTAAATGCAGTGCTTGTAAGCGAACTGCATCACTATAAACCGGAAATGGGCCAGACAGAACTGGTAAAAAACGCAATGGATAATCCCATAGGCTCAGAAAAACTTTGCGACCTGGCAAAAGGAAAAGAAAAAATCGTGATTATTGCCAGTGATCACACAAGACCTGTACCAAGCAAAATAATCATGCCTCTCATGCTTGAAGAAATAAGAAAGGGAAATCCTGAAGCGGATATTACAATTCTTATTGCAACAGGCTGCCACAGGGAAACAACAAAAAATGAACTTGTTCAAAAGTTTGGTGAGGAAATTGTAAATAACGAAAAAATTTACATTCATGACTGCGATGATGACAGCATGCTTGTAAAATTAGGAATCCTTCCCTCAGGAGGCGAGCTCATTATCAACAAGCTTGCCCATGAAGCAGACTTGCTTGTTGCAGAGGGATTCATTGAACCACACTTCTTTGCAGGCTATTCAGGGGGAAGAAAAAGTGTGCTTCCTGGAATAGCAAGCCGCCAGACGGTGCTTGCTAACCACTGCTCAGAATTTATTGCTGATCCTAAATCAAGAACCGGTATTCTTGAAGGAAACCCAATCCACAAGGATATGATGTGGGCTTCAAGAAAAGCAAATTTAGCTTATATTGTAAATGTTGTTATAAATGCAGAAAAGGAAGTTATATATGCAGTTGCAGGAGATATGGAAAAAGCTCATGCCAAGGGATGCGAGTTTCTTTCAAAGCTCTGCAGAGTTAAGGCGGTTCCTGCTGATATTGCAATTTCCACAAATGGAGGCTATCCTCTTGACCAGAACATTTACCAGGCAGTAAAGGGTATGACAGCTGCAGAAGTGACTGTCAAGCAGGACGGTATAATAATCATGCTTGCAAAATCAAATGATGGCCATGGCGGAGATGTATTTTACAATACATTCAGGGATGAGGCAGACATTAAGAAAACTCTTGATTTGTTTATGTCAAGAGACAGAAACAAAACAGAAGCAGACCAGTGGCAGTCACAGGTTTTCATTCGTGTTCTTCAAAAAGCCAGGGTAATTTATGTTTCGGATTCAGACGATCAGACTGTCATGGACTTTCACATGATACCGGCAAAAAGTGTTGAAGAGGCATTGAAAAAAGCTGAAGAGATACTTGGCAACTCTAAAGCAACGGTTACAGTTATTCCTGACGGAGTTTCTGTAATGGTAATAGAATAAGGTGATGATTTTATGAAAAAGGTAATTTTGATTCCCGATTCTTTTAAAGGCACATTAAGTTCTGAAGACATATGCAGCATTATGGCCCAAAATGTGAAAAAGCATTTTGCTGATTGTCAGGTTGTGTCCATTCCTGTGGCAGATGGAGGAGAAGGCAGTGTTGACTGCTTTCTTTCAGCCGTTGGAGGAGAAAAAATAACAAAGATTGTGAAGAATCCGTATTTTGAAGACATGGAGTCTTTTTACGGTACAATCAATGGTGGAGAAACTGCAGTCATAGAAATGGCAAGCTGTGCCGGTCTTCCATTAGTGGAAGACAGAAAAGACCCTAAAAAAACAACAACCTATGGTGTTGGACAGCTTATTATGGCTGCAGCACAAAAAGGCTGTAAGAAAATCATTGTTGGTCTTGGTGGTTCGAGCACAAATGACGGGGGATGCGGAGCTGCTGCAGCTGTAGGCGTAAAATTCTTCAACAAACAGGGAGAAGAGTTTATACCTGTGGGAGGAACATTGAAGGATATTGCAAAAATAGACTTGTCCAAGCGCTCTGGCCTTATTGCTGACATTGAAATTGTAACAATGTGTGATATTGACAATCCTATGTTTGGAACAAAAGGAGCAGCATATATATTCGGGCCTCAGAAGGGAGCCGACAAAGACACTGTTGTTGAACTTGACAATGGTCTTAGAAATTTATGCCATGTTATTAAAAGTGACATAGGCATTGATTTGGAGGACGTTCCAGGAGGAGGCGCAGCAGGAGCAATGGGTGCCGGAATGATTGCATTTTTTGATTCTAAGCTTCAGATGGGCATTGAAACGGTGCTTGATACTGTAAACTTTGACCAGGTAATTCAAGATGCCGACATGATTTTTACCGGCGAGGGTAAAATTGACACTCAAAGCTTGAGAGGCAAGGTTGTAATAGGGGTTGCCAAAAGAGCAAAGAAGAAAAATGTTCCTGTTACCGTAATAGTCGGGGGGGCGGACTGCGGAATTGACGATGCCTATGAAATGGGAGTAACATCTATATTCACAATAAACAGACTTCCTGAAGACTTTGCTGTGAGCCGCACAAAAAGTAAGGAAAATATGGAAGCAACCATGGATAACATTTTAAGGCTAATGAAAAGTGTAAATAAAAATAAATAATTCCTGCAACTAAAATTGTTTCCAATAAAAAGCCTGTTCAGCACTATCAGAACAGGCTTTTATTAATATAAAATTAACGTTTTGTCTTCTGAATGATGGGTATATTATATAGGTAATAACTACGATGAAAACACATAGGGGTGACGCATGAATAATTTTGATGAAAGAAAAGAAAATTTAAAGGAATATGTAAAAGGGCTGGGGGCCAGGGCCGACGGTCAGGAGTTGTATCTAAGACACAAAGAATTCATTGAAAAAATAACTCCTCAGGAAGCTTTTGAAGTTTTTAAGAGTATTCTTGATGAAGGAGCTGAGCCTCATGATATTTTGATTTATCTTGACAAGGCAATAAATGCATTTTTCAAGAGTTTGTCAGACTATAAGTGGGAAAAACCACAAAATGACAACTATATTGATGACATGGTCAAGGAAAACAAAGCATTGGTTGAAAAAACAGATGAAATAAAGATTTTGTTAAAAGAACCTGACTTAAAAGTAAAAAAAGAAAAAATACTTGAAAAACTTTTGGAACTTGAAAGTTTCAATGCTCATTATATCAAAAAAGAAAACATACTGTTTCCTTACATGGAAAAAGCAGCACCAAGGTTTGAAGGACTTTCTGTAATGTGGGCTCTTCACGATGAAGTGAGAGAACAATTAAAAACAGCAATTCAAACCACAAAGGATGAAAGCTCCAATGAACAGCAGATAAACATTTCGATAGCAAGATTGTTTTTTGGAATTCTCGGAGTGAAGAAAAAAGAAGAGCTTATATTGATTCCTGCTGCCTGTGAAGTATTAAGCGAAAAAGACTGGTATGAAATGCACAGACAAAGTTTAGAATATGATTTTCCGTTCATAAATAAGGACAAGGAAACTTTTATGGAATCACCATCTCACGAAATGTCTGCTGCAGGTGTTTTCAGAACTGAAACAGGTGAAATGAACTTTGAAGAAATATTGATGGTATTTAACGCCTTGCCTGTTGACCTGACATTTGTGGATGAATTCAACAAAGTCAGATACTTTAGTAACTCAAAGGACAGGATTTTTCCACGTTCCCCCGCAGTTATAGGACGAAGCGTTAACAACTGCCATCCTCCCCAAAGCGTCCACATTGTTGAAGAAATAATACAGAGCTTCAGGGAAGGAAAAGAGGATTCAGCAAAGTTTTGGATTAATATTAAGGGAAGACTGATTTTGATTCAGTATTTTGCTCTGAGGGATGCTGCAGGCAAATATAAGGGAGTTCTTGAAGTGAGCCAGGACATTACGGACATCAAAAATATTGACGGTGAAAGAAGGCTTCTGACCTGGGAAAAATAAATATCTTGTGACAATGTCACTTAAAAATTAATATGTTGTGATAGAATTATATTATGAAAGAAGGGATTTTATGAAAAATGTTACATTGTTTACATCAAAGACATGACCTTACTGCACTATGGCAAAGGAGTTCCTTTCAGAAAATAATATCCACTATGTGGAAAGGGATATAGGTGCAGATCCGGAAGCACGCAAGGAAATGATGAGAAGAAAAGTGACCGGAGTTCCGACATTTTTAATCGGAGATGACGTTGTTGTAGGACTTGACCAGCAAAAGATATTAGACCTTGTAGACCACAGGGTCAAAGCATGTTCTGTATGCGGTACAAAGATGCGTGTTCCAACAGATAAGGGAAAAGCAGTCTTAAAGTGTCCGAACTGCAAGAATCAAATTGAATAACAACTGGTTGTCTTTATTTTGAACACTAAATACATGGCAGACGGAGTTTTTTAATTAGAAATGATGGCAATCTATTATGTTTCCAAACGTAAGGTGTTTGGTGCAAATTAGTGCGTAAAGATTGTTGTTGCAAAAAACATAAAAAAGATGTTGACAATAATTGTTTTTGATTATATCATGTAAAAAATATATAACGGCTGTGACAGATGAAAGTAAATCTGACGAATCTAACAGGGAGTACCCGTCGTAGACTGAAAGCGGGTATTAGAGAAATCATTTTGAAGTTCCCTCTTGAGCTGACTGGATGAATTAAGTAGTCCAGGACGTATTCCCACGTTACAGGGATAGAATATTATTGTATTCGAAAAAGTGCAGCACATGCTGAATTTGGGTGGTACCGCGGAATTATAACCTTTCGTCCCTATTTAATTATAGGATTCGGAAGGTTTTTTTATTTATAAAAAATTATATTATCGGAGGCAATTATGATACTTGTACTTAAAAACGGAACAAAGGAAGAAGAAATATTAAAAATAAGAGAGATGCTTGACAAATACGGCATACAGGTCAATTCAATAGTTGGCCAGAGCACAACGGTGCTGGGACTTGTGGGGGACACTACTGTCCTTGACATAAACTCCATATACCTGAACAAGAATGTTGAAAAAATCATCAAGGTGCAGGAGCCATATAAAAAAGCAAACAAAAAACTCCATCCTGAGAACACCGTAATTAAAGTTGGCAACATGGAAATAGGAGGTCCAAATGTTGTCGTTATGGCAGGACCTTGTTCTGTGGAAAGCAGGGAGCAGATAATAGACATTGCCAGAAATGTCAATGATGAAGGAGCTTCAATTTTAAGGGGAGGAGCGTGGAAGCCGAGAACTTCGCCATATTCTTTCCAGGGTCTTAAGGCTGATGGGCTGGAGCTGTTAAATCTTGCGAAGGATGAAACAGGGATGCCAATAGTTTCTGAAATAACCAATGCAGCCCACATAGAGATGTTCCTGGACTCTGTTGATATTTTTCAAATCGGTGCCCGCAACATGCAGAACTTCGAGCTGCTTAAAGAAGTCGGAAAAACAAACAAACCCGTTCTTTTGAAAAGAGGATTTTCAAATACACTGGAAGAGCTTCTCATGTCTGCTGAATACATCATGAGCGAAGGAAACGAAGATGTTATTTTGTGTGAAAGAGGAATAAGGTCCTTTGAAACATACACAAGGAACACTCTTGACATAAGTGCCATACCTGCTCTTAAGAAACTCAGCCATCTGCCGGTAATTGTGGATCCAAGCCATGCTGCAGGCATGAACTGGATGGTTGAACCCCTGTCTATGGCAGCAGTTGCTGCAGGTGCTGACGGACTTATTATTGAGGTTCACAATGATCCTGCCAACGCTCTTTGTGACGGTGCACAGTCGTTGACTTACGGTGAGTTCAAGGAAACAATGAGAAAGTTAAAAATGATTGCAAATACAGTTGGAAGGACAATGTAGGTGATTTATGGACTATGATTATTTGATAGGAAAATTAAATGATTATGATGCAGCAATGAAGGATTTGTTCGAAAAACGCATGGCTGTTCTGGAAGAAATAATACTGGCAGACAAAGAAAGAACCGGAGATTATGACATGGAATATAAGTATTTTCTCAATATGCAAAAATCCATGGATATGAGATACAAATACAAATTGAATCCTGTTCTTGAAAAGCTCGATTTCGGATGCAGGGAAAAAAAAGAGGTTGAAGTTGTATGTTACCAGGGACTTGAGTGCTCATATTCCGAAAGTGCTGCAAAATCGCTGTTCAGTGAGGCTAAATTAATTAACAGACTCACATTTGAAGATGTGTTTAAATCAGTGTATGAAGGAACAGCAGACATTGGAATTGTACCCATAGAGAATTCAACTGCAGGTTACATAAATGATGTTTATGACCTCCTTTTAAAGTATGACTTGTTTATTAACCACACATATGAGAAGAAAGTTGATCACTGCCTTGCTTGCTGTATTGATACCAATCCTGAAGACATAAGGGAAGTTTATTCCCATCCTCAGGCATTGGCTCAGTGCAGCGAATATATCGCAAAACACAAATTTATAGGAAAGGATGAAATTAACACAGCCATTGCGGCTCAGAAAACAGCTGAACTTAACAAGAAAAGCACTGCCTGTATATGTTCTGAAGAAGCTGCAAAGCTCTACGGGTTAAAAATAATTGAAAAACAAATCAATGATCAAAAAAAGAATTACACCCGTTTTGCAGCAGTTTCAAAAAAACTGCTGGTTGAAGATAATCACAATAAAGTGAGCATAGTTTTCAATGTTCTTCATGAAACAGGCTCCTTAAGTGAAGTGTTATCAACTTTTGCTTATTATGGCTGCAATTTGTCATACATCAACTCAAGGCCCAATCGCATAAGCACATGGGAATACATGTTCTATGTGGATTTTGAGGGCAATTTATGTGACAACAAAATAAAGTCAATGCTTAGCCAGCTTAAGACGGAACTTCCATACATGAAAATACTTGGAAGTTTCAAGGCTTAAAATAATAATGATTTATGCTGCTAACTTCAATTTTTAAAATAATTTGTTGACATCCAGATTTTATGTGATACAATACATATAATTTAAATGAAATCAGGAGGATTAGAATGAAAGTTGTAAATAAGTTTATGGCGGCTAAATTGTATAACTATTATTTTAGTAATTATTATTACTATTATTTTTGTACAAAAAAACTGCATAGATTTATTTATAAAGGATCAAAACTTAAATTCTTATCTTATGATTATGCTTAATCTATAATTATAATATTTGGAAATCAGGAAGAGTCCTTGGGGACTCTTTTTTATTTTATTAAAATCCAGGAGGGCAACATGATATTAGTAATCAACAATCAAGCAAGCGAAAAAGAAATTGAAGATGTAAAGAAAAAAATTCATCAATTCGGGTGTGAAGTGTACGAATCAATGGGCCTTAATCATCATATTCTTGGGGTTGTAGGGGATACAAGCGACATAGAATCCGGAACTTTCCAGACAATAAGCATAGTCGACAAGGTTATTCTTGTGCAGGAACCTTACAAAAAAGCAAACAGGCTTTTTCACCCAGACAACACTGTGGTTGACGTAAATGACAGATCAATTGGGGGTAAAAAGCTGGCAATAATTGCAGGACCTTGCTCGGTTGAAAGTGAAGAGCAAATTTTATCCATTGCTAACTCTGTAAAAAGTTCTGGGGCAGGATTTTTAAGAGGAGGAGCATTTAAGCCAAGAACATCCCCTTATGCATTCCAGGGACTGAAAAGAGAAGGGCTTGAGCTTTTAAAATTTGCAAGGGAAAAAACAGGGCTCCCAATTGTGACGGAAATAATGTCTACGGAATTTCTGGATGAATTTGTTGAACAAGTGGATGTTATTCAGGTTGGAGCAAGAAACATGCAGAATTTCGACCTTTTGAGGCAGCTTGGTAAAACAAACAAGCCGATTCTCTTAAAAAGAGGGTTGTCTGCTACAATTGAAGAACTTCTCATGTCTGCTGAATACATCATGGCCGGTGGAAATGAAAATGTAATATTGTGCGAGAGAGGAATAAGGACATTTGAAAAATACACAAGAAACACTTTGGATTTAAGTGCCATACCTGCCATTAAAAAGCTCAGCCACCTGCCTGTAATAATAGATCCCAGCCATGCGGCAGGATTATGGTGGATGGTTGAACCAATGGCAAAAGCAGCAGTTGTTGCAGGGGCAGACGGGCTGATAATTGAGGTACACAACGATCCGGAAAATGCTTTGTGTGACGGTGCTCAGTCAATAAAGCCTGAAAAATTTGACCGCCTAATGGGAAAACTTAAGATACTTGCCCAGGTAGAAGACAGAGAAATCTAGAGGTGCACTATGGATATAACATGTGATTTTAATATTACAATTGTAGGGTTGGGACTCATAGGAGGTTCCATGGCCAAATCTATAAGGGAAAATTTAAGTGTTAAAAACATATGGGCCTTGGACCTTGACAGGGGTGTACTGAAGGAGGCCCATGAGTCGGGAATAATTGATGATTTATTTGAGGATGATAGAATTCCACTGAAAGATTCTGACATAGTAATTTTGTGTACGTACCCTAATGCAGTTCTTGAGTTCATGAAAAAAAACAGGGATAATTTCAAACACGGAGCTTTGATAACAGATACATCCGGGATAAAAGAAAAGATTGTACAGGGAGCAAGAGATGTTCTAAGGAGTGACTGCGAATTCATAGGAGGTCATCCAATGTCCGGCAAGGAAAGCATGGGCTACAAATATTCAGACGGCAGCATATTTCAAGGCACAAATTACATCATAACGCCTGATGAGAAAAGCAATAAAGAATTGGTATTGCTTTTAAAAGAAATTCTATTTACAATAGGATTTAAGAGAATAATTGAAATGTCACCAAGAGAACATGACAGGATAGTTGCATACACAAGCCAGCTTCCACACATACTGGCATGCATCATGATGAACAGCAAGAGTTTTGAACTTAGCAAAGACTTACATGGCGGGAGCTTCAGGGATATTACAAGAGTTGCAGACATAAACTGTGAGTTGTGGACTGAACTCCTTCATGAAAATAAACAAAATATAGTTGCAGAACTTGAAGCTGTAATTGATGATATAAATAATATTTCCAAAATGATTGACAACGATGACATTGATTCCTTGAAGTCGGTTTTTAAAAACAGCAGCATGCTGAGAAAAGAGATGAACTATGAAAAAGCTTAATATGAATTTAGGAAGTATTACAAGCAATATTATTATAGAAAAAGGAATTATAAAAAATGCAGGACGTGAAATTAGAAAAGTTTACAGCAACATTAAAATTGCTGTTGTAACAGATGAAAATGTGTTCGGCTTATATGGTGTAATACTTGAAAAATCCCTGGCTGCAGAAAATTTTACTCCAACATTCATAGTTATAAAGCCAGGGGAACAAAGTAAGACAGTTGATACTTTGAAACATGTGTATTCAAATCTTGTGAGCATGGGAATTACAAGAGGAGATTTGATAGTTGCCCTTGGAGGCGGAGTTGTTGGAGATTTGGCCGGATTTGCAGCTTCAACATATTTGAGAGGTATAGATTTTGTACAAATTCCCACATCACTTCTTGCACAAATAGATTCAAGCATAGGAGGCAAGGTTGCAGTAAACCTTGATGAAGGAAAAAACTTAATAGGAAGCTTTTATCATCCGAAACTTGTGCTTGTGGACCCGGAAGTGCTGAACAGTCTTCCTGAGAAGTTTGTGAAGGATGGTCTTGGAGAAGCCATAAAGTATGGATGCATAAGAGACAAAGAATTGTTCAGTATGCTTCTTGACATAAAAGGCCATTTTGAACTTTTAGATAATATTGAAGACATTATTTTCAGATGTTTAAGCATAAAAAAAGAAACGGTTGAAATGGATGAAAAAGACAAGGGCATCAGAATGCTTTTGAATTTTGGTCACACCATAGGCCATGCCATTGAAAAATATTTCAACTATGAAAAATATTCTCATGGTGAAGCTGTTTCTGTTGGAATGTACTGGATAACTAAAAAAAGTGAGGAAATGGGTATCACTGAAAAAGGAACATCGGATAAAATTAAGGGTGTACTTGAAAATTACGGTATAGAATACATAATCCCTCATTTGGACAGAGAAGAAATAATTAAGAATATTTTGGTTGATAAAAAGAACATATCAGGAAAATTGAACCTCATACTTTTAAAAGACATTGGAAATGCATTTATTCACACAATACCTGAAGAAGAAACAAGCAAATTTATTTAATGGAGAAATATATGTCTGTAATTAAAATTAAGCCAGCAAAATTAAATGGAAAAATATATGCTCCACCGTCAAAGAGCATGAGCCACAGAGCAGTAATTTGCGCAGGCTTAAGCTCTGGAGAAAGCATAGTTGAAAATGTTATTTTGTCAGAAGATATCAAGGCAACCATGGACGGCATGATACAGCTTGGAGCTGAAATTGAAGTTTCAGGGGATGGTCCTTACAGTACTCTTTGCATAAGAGGAAGCAAAGGAAATGTTTCAGAAGCTTTCATAAACTGCAGGGAGTCGGGATCAACCCTCAGGTTTCTCATACCTGTGGGACTGATGCTTGCAGATAAATGCACATTTACCGGTTCCGGAAATTTGTCCAAGAGGCCTCTTGACGTGTTTTACGAAATATTCAAAAGAGACAGCATAGATTATGAAGCCAGTGATGGGCAGCTGCCTTTAAAAGCAAAAGGAAATCTCAAGGGAGGAACTTATGAAATGACAGGAGGGGTAAGCTCTCAGTTTATTTCAGGGTTGTTGTTTGCACTTCCTCTTCTTGAAAAAGAATCATCAATAATGATAAAGGATAAATTAGAATCTCGAGGCTATGTGGACCTTACCATAAACATGCTTGAAAAATTTGGCATTTCTGTAGAGAACCAAGACTACAGGGAGCTAAAAATAAAGAAGGAATCTACATATAAGAATGCCCATTACAGAGTTGAAGGAGATTATTCACAGGCTGCGTTCTTTATAGTTGCACGAGAAATAGGAAACAATGTGGATTGCCTTGGATTAAACCTGGACTCACTGCAGGGAGACAAGGAAATTGTAGATATTGTCAGAAAATATGACAGTGGGAGTGAAGAAGTTACAATAGATGCATCTCAAATACCTGATTTAGTGCCAATTCTTACAGTACTGGCATCCCTTAAGGATGGAGTAACTACAAATATTATCAATGCAGAAAGATTAAGAATAAAGGAATCTGACCGCCTGAAGGCTATTTCAACAGAGCTTGGAAAGCTTGGGGCAATAATAGAGGAACGAAAAGACGGACTTATTATTAAGGGAAAAAATGATTTAGACGGAGGGGCAGTTGTTGACAGCTGGAATGACCACCGCATAGCAATGTCTCTTGCAGTGGCTGCAACAAGGTGCCGTGAAGACATAATACTTAAGGACTGCATGGCAGTCAACAAGTCATACCCTAACTTCTGGGAAGATTATAAGATGCTGGGAGGCGAAATAAATGAGTTCAATGATAGGCAATAAATTAAAATTAAGCATATTCGGTGAATCTCACGGCAGTGCCATAGGTGTTGTAATAGACGGCCTGCCTTCCGGACTTGAAATAGACACTAATTTCATAGAAAATCAAATGGAGAGGCGTGCGCCGGGAAAAGACAGTTTTTCAACAGCTAGGAAAGAAAGCGACAAGCCAAATATTGTAAGCGGCTTGTTTGAAGGAAAGACTACAGGAAGCCCCCTTTGCGCAATTATATTAAATGAGGATACAAGGTCAAAAGACTATTCATATCTTAAGTCTGCCATGCGCCCGGGACATGCGGACTATACGGGACATGTGAAATATTCAGGCTTCAATGACTATCGAGGAGGAGGACACTTTTCGGGAAGAATTACAGCTCCTCTTTTGTTCGCAGGTGCACTTGCCATGCAGGTTCTTGAAAGTTATAAGGGAATTTTAATAGGAACAAGAATTAAAAAAATATATAACATTGATGATAATAGTATTTTTGAAGAAAATCCTGAGACTATTTTGAATATGAAGAACATGAATTTTCCTGTCATAGATGAGCAAGCAAAAAAACTCATGCAGCAGGAGATATTGAAGGCTAAAGAAGAGGGTGATTCTGTTGGGGGAGTTGCAGAAACAATCATACTCAACATTCCTGCAGGATACGGTGAGCCATTCTTTGATTCTGTGGAGAGCAAAATTTCACACATGATTTTTTCCATACCTGCAGTAAAGGGAATTGAGTTCGGACAGGGTTTCAACATAACAAACATGAGGGGCTCGGAGTCAAACGACCCATACTATACACAGGATGGAAACGTGTTTTTAAAAAGCAACAACAATGGAGGAATCCTTGGGGGCATTACAAACGGAATGCCGGTTGTTTTCAGGACGGCTATAAAGCCTACACCGTCAATTTCTAAGCTGCAGGAAACAATAAATGTTTCAACTATGGAAAACACAACACTGCAAATAAGCGGACGTCACGACCCCTGCATTGTGCAAAGAGCGATTCCTGTAATCGATGCAGCTGCTGCACTTGTTGTTCTTGATTTAATCATGGAACGGGAAGGTGAACTTTTTTTCAACAAAACTAAAGGTGACATATGAAAAACATTGTATTGATTGGAATGCCCGGAAGCGGCAAAAGCACGGTTGGACTCATGCTTTCCCAAAAGCTTTGTATGAAGTTTATAGATATGGATGAACATGTTGAAAAAATGGAACATAAAACAATCAAGGAGCTTTTTGCTATAAGCGAGGAATGTTTCAGGGATGCAGAAACAAGATGCGCCGAAGAGCTGAGCAAAATGGATAATTGCATCATATCTGCAGGCGGAGGAATAATTAAAAGGAAAGAAAATATTGACTTCCTTAAACAAAGCTCCACCATTGTGTTCATAAACAGATGTGTGGAAGACATAGTATCTGACATAGACATGAGCACACGCCCCCTTCTAAAAGACGGAATAAAAAAAGTATATGATTTGTATGATGAAAGAATAAAATTGTATAAGTCATACTGCGATATAGAAATTTTAAATGACGGATATATTCAGGAAGCAGTTAATAAAATCATAAGCAGTGCTGAAAAGCATGACAAAGGTAAAAAAGGTATCTGCTGAAGATGCCTTTTTTAATTTGTAGGGTTGTTATGCCATAACATTTCTATTCAGGAATTTGACAAACTAATAATATAGGAGTATTATTAATAATTGTTAATATAATTATAAAGAGGTGAAAAAAATGGAAATGTTGATGGTGATTCTTAAAAAAGTTGAACTAGTTGATGAAGTTATGCAAAAATTAGCTGAAACAGGAGTTAAAGGCGGTACTATCGTTGAAGGAACCGGTATGGCAAAGGCTTTGGTCAACATGGAGGATATTCCAATTTTTGGAATGTTAAGACACATGCTTGTTGATGAGGAAAAAATGACAAGCAAGCTGTTGATATTTGTTTTGAAGGAAGAACAGGTAAAGGTAACAAGAGAAACAATTAAGGAAGTAATAGGTGATCTAAGTGAGCCAAATACAGGTATAATGTTCTCTATCCCTATTAAAGATGTGGAAGGATTTGGTGAGTAAGTTTGGAAAGTTTAAATATTTATATGTATTTAGCAATCGCAATGATATTGGGATTGCTTTCAAGTAAGATTATGGACAAGATTAAATTTCCTAACGTAACAGGATATATTATTATTGGTCTTATAGCAGGTCCATATTGCTTGAATATTCTTACGCTGGAAGCAGTAGAAAACTTTTCTCTGATTCCGGATATTGCGCTTGGATTCATTGCATTTTCCATAGGTGCTGAGTTTAAGCTTTCATATTTGAAAAAAGTCGGTAAGTCTCCAATAATCATAGCATTTACTGAAGCAGTGGGTGCTGTGCTGGTTGTTGATTTGGTTCTCATATTAACAGGCAACGATGTTGCTTTTTCTCTTGTATTAGGAGCTATAGCAGCGGCCACTGCCCCTGCAGCAACATTGATGGTTGTAAGACAATATAACGCAAAAGGGCCGGTTACTAATACACTGTTGCCGGTTGTTGCAATAGATGATGCTGTGGCATTGATGTGTTTCGGATTGTCTGTTGCCATTGCAAAATCCATCAATTCAATGGAAGCAGGTTCAATGCTTACAACGTTAATAGATCCTGTAATAGAAATAGTTGGAGCATTGTTGTTCGGTTCTATACTTGGAGTAATTTTGAAATTTCTCACATCATGGTATACTGGAAAAGGAAACAGGCTTACCATTGCAGTGGCAATGGTATTTTTATGCATAGGTGTATCTGACATGCTTGGCCTTTCTGCTCTTTTAGCTTGCATGGCCATGAGTGCTGTTTTCACAAACATATCAGAACTCAGTGAAGAAGTTTTTAAACAGGTTGACAGGATTACTCCTCCGATCTATTTGTTGTTCTTTTTCATATCAGGAGCAGAGTTGGATATTACAATACTTCCAACAGTAGGAACAATCGGAGCCATGTATGTTGTATTCAGGGTGGTTGGAAAGGTTTTGGGAGCTGCATTTGGAGCCCAGGTTTCCAAGGCTGAACCTGTTGTGAAGAAATATCTCGGATTTACGTTGATACCTCAAGCAGGTGTTGCAATAGGACTTGCAGGAATGGCAACATCAATAGTTCCGGAATATGGATATAAAGTACAGACTATTATTTTGTGCGGAACAGTTATTTATGAGCTTGTAGGCCCGCTTGTTACCAAGATGGCTTTGATAAAGGCTGGAGAAATAGAAAAAAACGCGTAGAATTTTTAATAATATGATTATGAAAAAAGCTTATAAGGTTTATTCCTTATAAGCTTTTTACGTATGGTAATCATTTAATTCAAATGAATGTATTACTGAATTGTTGCTTTAAAAGGTTTTTTAACAGCATCCATAACAGATTTCTTGGCATATTTGGCCAGATTATTGTTCTGATCTTCTACTGGAATGAATGTAACATCATCATACAAATCTATGTTGATATTTTCCTCATTAACAATCAATGTCTCAAAGACTGTAAGGCCTGCTATGTACCTTCCCATCTCTTCATCTAAGTGGAAACCGTCCCTTGTAAGCTCGTCACCTATAACCTTGAGATAAGGATTTGTTCTTGCATTTTGGATTGATGTTCCGCAAGGAATAATTATATCAATTTTGCTTTCATCAGCAGCCTGTTGGTATGTCTTGACAATGGCTTTGTACATGGTGTCCTGACTTCTTCTGTAGCTTTCATAGTCTTGATGGCTGCTGTCAGATGCGTATGCCCAAGTCATGTTCAATGATAGAGTTGCATTTGGAGATAACTCTTTTACATATGAAGCAAGGTAATTAAGATACGGCTTAAATGTTGAATAAATTCCAGAGTATCCTGAATACTGCTGCAGAATTATGTAGTCCCAATCCTCATCCAGCAAGGCTGTTTTCATAGTCTGTTTTGGCTTTTGACGCATACCGGCGGATGTCCATTTTTGATACGTGTAATATGCGTTGTTGCTGCTTGCATTAATCCAGTGTGTTTGAAGAGAACAACCGTTGAAGTTAAGGTTGGCTGTAACAACATCAATTCCTGCAGACTTGGCAATGTCATATACCATGCTCAATGAATCCTGTGAAAATGAGTTTCCTATGGCAAGAATTTTAATTGTTGGAATTTCGGGCTCAACAATTTTGATTTTGCAAAATTCTAATTTTATTCCGTTGTTTTTTGCATAAAGTATAACATCGCCCAGATCTTTTGCCAAAAATTCGCCGCCTGAATTTATTGATGCAATTTTTTTGTCCAGAGACCAGGATACTTTTTTGTCAGTTTTTAAAGACAGAGAAATATCTTTGTTAATGCTGATATTTTTAAGGCCATTACCTGATAGACTTTGCTGCTCCAGGATTGTATCAGAATATATTTTTGCAGCATCTATTCCCGTGTTGCCCTTTATAATTATTTTTGCGCTTCCGTCTTCCTTATTCACTGTAAGGTGCTTTACTTTCGAGTTTTCGATTAAGACTGAATTTTGTCCGGTTCCTTCAACAAACAAACCACCTGTTACAACAACATTGCTCATGATTGTTTTTCCGTTTTTTACATTTTTGGATATATATATGTTGTTGTAAACTTTATTCTCAATTTTGGTTCCTGGCTTATTGATTGTCAGATCAGAACTTTCTGCAAAACCAAAAATTCCCTTCAATGTGTATTGCATGAATTCTGCCTGATTATTAACATCCCAATTTAACCCGTATGCCTTTGACGGCAATACTACCGTAAGCATTATCATGAAAGATAATAATGCTGTCCATATTCTTTTTTTCATTTTACCCCCCGTTATTACGTATGCATATTGTTGTGTTTAATTGTTTTTTAGAAGTTTTTCAAATTCATATTTATCCATGGGTTTTCCTAAAAGAAATCCCTGAATTTCATCGCAGCCAAGACTTGTTAGTATTTCAAGCTGATCTTGAGATTCAACCCCTTCGGCTATTGTTCTTATGCCTATGGATTTTGCAAGAGTGATTACTGCTTTTACAATTTCATAATCAAAGTTATCAGTTGCAATAACATCTATTAGAGCCTTTGCAATTTTAATTCTTTCAAAAGGAAATATTTTAAGATAACTGAGTGCTGAATAGCCTGTTCCGAAGTCGTCTATAGAAACTGACACTCCAAGGCTTCCAAAAAGCGAGTTTATCTGATGGATTTTGTATTCACCTGCTACTGCTACATTTTCTGTTATTTCAATGTCTATATACTTTGGAGAGAGACAGTTTTCCTCAAGTATTCTTGTGAGTGTTTCGATTAAATTCTTGCTGTCCAGCTGTTTTGGTGATACATTGATTCCCACTTTAATATTGTAGCCAATGCTGTTCCAAATGGCAGATTGCTTAATTACTTGTTCCATGACCCATTGGCCAATGCTGTTAATGCAGTCTGTTTCTTCAGCAATAGGAATAAACTCAGAAGGCGAAACACTCCCAAGTTCCTTGTTGTGCCACCTGAGAAGAGCTTCAGCGCCTATTATTTTTTTGTTGTCTATGCTGAACTGAGGTTGATATAAAATGCTGAATTCTTTGTCGTAATCTGCACTTTTTAATAAATTTTCCAAAAGAAGCTTTCTTTTTGCCTTATCGCTGAATTTTGAATCAAAGAATATAAATCCGTTTTTTCCGTTGTCCTTCATTTCATGCATTGCCAAATCTGCATTTCTCATGAGTGTATAGCTGTCCTTGGCATCTACGGGGTATACGGATATTCCTATGCTGGCTGATACATAAAGCATGTATTCGCCGATTTCAATGGGAGCATTGCAATCATGTATGATAGAGTCTGCCAGTTGAGAAAATTCGTCATATGTAAAATCACCATATTTCACAAGAACAAACTCGTCTCCCCCAAGCCTCGCCAGTATGGTATCAAAGTTGTCATATGATTTCAACCTTCTGGATATTTCAATAAGTGCCATGTCTCCAACGTTATGACCGTACATGTCATTTATAATTTTGAAACGATCAAGGTCAATGTAAAACAAAGCAGTTTTTCCGGAATCTAACGTAGACAAAAATTCATCGTTGAATTTTTCGAAAAAATATCGTCTGTTGTACAAATTTGTCAGATGATCTTTCTTTGACATATAATCAAGTTCAGAGTTTTTGATTTCCAATTGTTTGTTTTTTTGGGTAATTTCCATGGTCCTTTGTCTGATTTTATCTTCAAGGAGCAAGTTCATTTCCTTTTCCTTGCTAAGAAGCTTTTCATGTTCAATATATTTCTGCAGGTATGAGCTCAATGTTTCACGAAAAACTATGATTACAAGAAAGTTTGTTATTATATGAACATCGAAATTCCTGAACAAAAGGGCAATTAAAGGAAATATAAAAATTGTGAGACGTCTATGCTGAAGTCCTACATTGATATATGAGAAAGTTTCCCTTATTTTCATGTGTTCCCAGTAGTTTTTTGTAATTGAGCCTATTGCAATGAGCAAGAAACCAATCATGTATGTAAAATCAGTCATGCTGTTGGGGTTGTAAAGGTCATAAAAACTCAGGTAAAGATAATGTAAATCACCAAGGATAAAAACAAAGACTCCGCATATGACCAACTTTGTGTATAGGGTTACCTTTCCTTCTCTAATTGAGAAAGCTGTTACAAGTATGCCAATCAACGCTGCAATGTCAAGTACAAACATTATGTTGTCCACTGTGTGCTGCTGGGATATCATCTTAACAATTTCAAAGCTGCTGTTGAAGTATACAACCCATAACAAAATTATTGTTGACAAGGCAATGGATACTGAATCAAGAATCAATTGAAGCAAGTTCCATTTTTTAAAAATTTCAACAGCACATATAATTTCTGCTGCAAATAAAAAAACATTTGAAACAGAATAAGAGTGTATCAAGAAAAGACTCTCTCCAGGATCAAAAGGAGTGAAAAAGTAATAATATGACCATACAATATCTGATAATGTCCATGCCAGCACTGCAAGGGTAAGATGTGTCCAAATTCTTTTGCTTAACGGCTGAAACTCCCCATTTATACGAGAAGTATTTCGGTACATTATTACAAGAGTAACCATGCATGCTAGGGGCGAAAAAATATTTCCGTAAAAATCCGACCTAAACAAAGACGATATAAAAAATGTGCTGTATATCAATATTAAAGTAAGTACAGTCTTCACATAAACTTTCTTATATTCCATATGTACCTCAAAACAATGTATGCAAATTTTGGAATATTTTGTTACACTGTTAATAATCTTTCATAAATTACAATAATTTTAACATAGACAGCAAAAAATATCAAGAAAACTATATTTTCGACAGCGAATATTCTTTGAAATTTAATAGTTTTAAAGATAGTTAAAAAATATTAGCAAAATAATAAACAAATTTGTAATTCAGTATAAAAAAACAGAACAAATCATGTAATTCATTGGTTCAAAATTATCATTAGAAATATGTTCTTGAAGTTTTATCAGTTTTACTGTATAATTTTTAAAAACTTGCTGGCACTTTGTAATGTAAGTTCCAGTATTAGAAGGAGTTTTTATGGGTATTGTAAATGAATTTGAAATCAGAAATGACGTTTTAAGAAGGACTGCTGAAAAAATGATGACTGCAGCACGGACTGCTCCAAAGGCAAAGGGAATTGACAATATTGAAATAGCAATTGCCGAAGGAGATACTGTTGTAAAGCTGTCTGAAAAACTGATAGAACTGGTTAATGAGGGCAAAGGGCCTGAATATTTCTTAAGAGATGCACAAAACATTTTAAATTCTCACATTGTTGTGTTGCTTGGGACAAGGATTAAACCACTTGGAATCAAGTACTGCGGATTTTGCGGATATGAAAATTGCGAAGAAAAGCTAAAAAATACTGATGTTCCGTGCGCATTAAACACTGGAGATCTAGGTATAGCTGTAGGCTCTGCTGCAAGTGTAGCCATGGATGAAAGAATTGATAACAGAATCATGCATTCCGTGGGAGTTGCTGCTGTTGAACTTAAGCTTCTGGGGGAAGATGTAAAAATCATTTACGGAATTCCTTTGTATGTAGGACCCAAAAATGTGTTTTTTGACAGAAAATAGTTTAATCTAAAAGGAGTACATATGAAATTTATTGAAAATACCTCAATTGATCCTCATTATAATCTGGCATTCGAGGAGTACATTTTTAAATATTTAAATCAGGATGAGGACTTCGTGCTTTTGTGGAGAAACGGCCCATCTATAATTGTAGGGAAAAATCAGAATACTGTTGAAGAAATAAATATGGAATTTGTTAAAGAAAACAATATAAATGTTGTGCGCAGGGTTACAGGGGGAGGAGCAGTCTACCATGATCTGGGTAATCTTAATTTCTCTTTTATAGCAAAGGCGGACAGCAATGAAAAAATAGATTTTAAAACATACAATGTTCCGATTATAAAGGCTTTGGAAAAGCTTGGTGTAAAATGCGAATTATCGGGACGAAATGACCTTGTTATTGATGGAAAGAAATTTTCCGGAATAGCACAAAGTATTACAAAAGGAAAAGTACTAAATCACGGAACGCTTCTTTTTGATTCAAAACTTGAAACATTATCAAAGGCCTTAAATGTTAAAAGAGATAAGATTGAATCAAAAGGAGTAAAATCTGTTGAAAGCAGAGTTACAAATATTAAATCATATGTTACAGAAGATGCGGATGTGCTGAAATTTAAAAATCTTCTCCTTACCAACATATTTGAATATTTCAATGAGCCTATAGAAACATACGAATTATCCCAGGAAGATAAAGAAAACATTCAAAAAATGGTTGATGAAAGGTATGGCACATGGGAGTGGAATTACGGGAGATCACCAAAATTCAACTATAAAGGATATAACAGGTTTGCAGGCGGTTGTGTAGAAGCAAGACTCCAGGTTGAAGACGGACTCATAGACAACTGCAAAATTTACGGTGATTTCTTTGCAAAAGGAGATATATCAATTCTTGAAGACAGACTGAAAGGTATAAAATACGATATTGATAAAGTGAAAAATTCATTGAAAGACTTTTCAGTGGAGGATTACCTTGGAAGAATAACAAAGGAAGAATTTCTTGAGTGCCTGTTCAGCTAATTAAATAATATAAATTGTAATGCTCAAATACAATTGCGTTAAATAATTGCGCAATGCTAAATATTTGAGCATTTTATTGTGCAAAAAATAAACATTTTATTTTGAGTATATTAAAATGTGTTTTTTGATGCTCTGAAATTGATAGTTTTTGCAAATAAAATTTTAAAGTTAACTGGCATAAAAATTGCATACATTTTATAGGGTTGTTTTACATTTTTGTGGCAACGGGGTGCATAAAAGGTATTCGGAGGATAGGTATGATGGAACGAAAAGATGTGGATTTACATGAACAAATCAAAAACATTGCTGAAAAAAACGATTGGCTGATTAAGCTTGCTGGTTCTATTTTAAGGGAGTTGTGCCTGCAGTTTTGCAGCAAAAATTTTGTTATAATGCTAACAGATTCAAACTCAAATGTTTTATACGTTGACAAGAGCAATGACTCTGAAAAGGTTGGAATTTTAATTAATCTTATAAAGAACCGCGTGTACATAAATAAAGCAGAAAACCAGTTGATAGAACTTCGTATTTTAAATCAAAATAATGATAGTGCTGACTTCGAACAAATTACATATGATTACGGAAACATCTTAAACCATGTATATACAATAAAATTCAATTCTGAAGCAAAAGTGTTTTTAATTCTCACATTATTCAAAGAAGAAGAAGGCTGTGGATTAAACTCTTTCATGCCTGTTATCTGCAAATCCATAAGCAATTTATCTAATATGCATAGAAAAAACAAAGAACTTGAAAGCCAAAATAATTTTAGGGGACTGCTGATTGATGCCTCATCTGACGGAATGCTTTCTGTTGATATGAAGGGAATAATAACATTTATAAATCCTGCAGGAATGAAAATTCTTAAAATTGACAAAGACGTAGTAGGAAAACATATTACTGAAGGCGTAGATTTTGAGCCCACAATACTTCATGTATTGAAGACCCAAAAGGGTTATGTTGACAAAGAGTTCAGGCTCAAAAGCAAAAGAGGGGTTGTTCATTTTGTGAAGACTGCCATTCCCTTAAGGGATGAAAAAGGGGAAATGGTTGGAGTTTTGGATATTTTCAGAAGTATCAGAGAAGTTACCACAATGGTTAACAGAATGAACGGGGCACAAGCTAAGTATTCAATTTTCAATATAATTGGTGAATCCATACAAATAAAAGAAATTAAAAAATTGATTAAGATGGCAGGTTCAAACGAGAATCCGGTTTTAATAGAAGGAGAAAGCGGTACAGGCAAGGATATTATAGCTCAATCCATACATAATTTCAGCATCCGCAGCGACGGGCCATTTGTTACTGTAGACTGTGAAGCACTTCCCAGAAACCTTTTGGAAAGTGAACTTTTCGGATATGAAGAAGGATCTTTTTCGAAAAAAAATACAGGAGGACGCCCTGGAAAAATAGAACTGGCTTATGGGGGAACTTTGTTTTTAAACAATGTGGGGTATATGCCCCTTGATCTTCAAAGCAAGCTTTCCAATGCACTTATTAATAAGGCCGTTGTAAGGATTGGAGGCTTCAATGAAATACCCATAGATATAAGGGTTGTTTGTGCTTCAAACATCAATCTTGAAGATATGGTTGCAGAAAATAATTTCAGAGAGGATCTTTATAAACTGATAAATATTCTGCACATTGAAACACCTCCTTTGAGAGAAAGGCATGAGGATATAGATTTAATAGCAAATCAGACATTAAACCAATACAATATGATTAATGGCACTAACAAAGAACTTTCAGAAGAAGCAAGGAATTTGCTTCATAAATGGTGCTGGCCGGGCAACGTCAGGGAGCTGGAGAGAGCCATTGAATATGCTTATTGTATTGCAAAGGATAATATTATTTTACCTGAGCACATGCAGAACAAAATTTCCAAGGTAAATATCAAAATTAAGGAAAATCCTCTCATGACTATCAAAGAAGCTGAAGCAGTTGCTGTTGTAAAGGCATTAGAGCATACGGGAGGCAATATTACAAAGGCGGCAAAGATACTTGGAATAGGCAGAAATACATTGTACGGTAAAATGAAGGAATATAATTTGTAACTGTCCTGATTTTGAACAATTTTATATTTATGTATTTTTGATTTCCATAGGATAAAAGGATTTGGCACAATTATTGCTATATTTTTAGTAAAAGAAAAATTAGGAAAGGTGGTATTCAATTTTGAAAAACAAAAAATATTCAAAAGAAATGCTTCTTGACTTTTATGAAACAATGGTCAGGATCAGAAAATTTGAAACTAAGTTGACAGAATACTTTACTAAAGGAATGCTGTATGGAAATATTCATACTTCAATAGGTCAGGAAGCAGTTGCTACTGGAACAAACAAAGCTTTGGAGAAAACAGATTTAATTACTGCTACACACCGCGGACATGGACAGATAATAGCAAAAGGTGCAGACACTAAAATAATGATGGCTGAACTTTTTGGAAGAAAAACAGGCTATTGCCAGGGCAAGGGTGGTTCAATGCACGTTGCTGACGTTTCATTGGGAATACTTGGAGCGAACGGTATAGTTGGAGCCGGAATACCAATAGCTGCAGGCTCAGCCCTTGCTTCAAAAATTAAAGGTACAAAAGAAGTTACTGTTGCAATCTTTGGTGATGCTGCATCAAACCAAGGTACATTCCACGAAGCAATTAACATGGCTTCTGCATGGAAGTTGCCGGCAGTATTTTTATGTGAAAATAACAATTACGGTGTTTCAGTAAACATTCACACTGTAACTAATGTTGAATATATTTCAGACCGTGCAAAAGGATACAACATCCCTGGAGTAGTGGTTGACGGAAATGATCCAATAGCTGTATATGAAGCTGTTAAACAAGCTGTTGAATATGCCCGTGAAGGAAACGGTCCATCAATAGTTGAATGTATGACATGGCGTATGAGAGGACACTATGAAGGTGATCCTGCTGCATACCGTGACAGAGCAATAACAGATGAATGGGCAAAGAAAGACCCTATTGATAACTTCAGAACGAGATTGTTGGCTGAAGGAATAGAAGAAGCTGAAATAGCTAAAATTGACGAAGCAATGGAAAAAGAAATAAACGACGCAATTGAATTTGCATTGGAATCTCCGTTGCCTGATCCAAGTGAAGTTACAACAGACGTATATTCAAGTGATAATGAGAGGTGTGTTGCAAGATGAAAAAGATAAGCATTAGTAAAGCAATTAGCGAAGGTCTTCATGAGGAAATGCTAAGAGATGAAAATGTAATAGTTCTTGGTGAAGACATGGCAAAAATGGGAAACGTATTTGCCATTACACAAGGATTTCTTGAGGAATTCGGACCAAACAGAGTAATTGATACACCTATAAGCGAATCAGGATTTTTAGGAATGTCTGTTGGAGCAGCCATGAGAGGAATCCGTCCTGTTGTGGAACTCATGTATGTTGACTTTATAGGAGTTTCATATGACCCTATCATGAACCAAGCAGCAAAAATGAGATATATGACAGGTGGACAAGTTACAGTGCCTATGGTACTACGTGCACCTATGGGTTCAGGAAGAAGAAATGCCGGACAGCATTCATCATGCCTTGAAACATTATTTACACACATGCCTGGACTCAAGGTTGTTTGCCCATCAACTGCCAAGGATGCAAAAGGACTTATTAAAGCAGCAATTCGTGATGACGATCCTGTAGTATTTTTGGAGCACAGACTTCTTTATGCTAAGAAAGAAGAAATTCCAGAAGAAGAATATATTATTCCATTAGGAAAAGCAGATATTAAACGTGAAGGAAAAGATGTGACAATAATCACGTGGTCACGTCAGGTTTATTTTGCTCTGGAAGCAGCTGAAGAACTTGAAAAAGAAGGAATTGATGTTGAAGTATTAGACCTTCGTTCACTTGTTCCGCTTGATTGGGATGCAATAAAAGAATCAGTTTGCAAAACTCACAATGTTGTTGTAGTACATGAAGGTGTAAAAAGAAGCGGATTTGGAGGAGAGCTTTCAGCTCAAATTACTGAAGAGCTGTTTGATGAACTTGATGCTCCTGTTGAACGTGTTGCAGCATTAAATGTTGTACCTCCGTTTGCACCAACATTGGAAGATGCATTTTTCCCACATCCTGCAGACATAGTAAAAGCAGTTAAAAAGTTATTAAATAAGTAAGAGGAGGTCATTAATATGGCAACAGAAATTATAATGCCCCAGCTTGGTTTAACCATGGAAGAGGGTACCATTGCAAAATGGATTAAGCAAGTAGGCGACAAAGTAGCAGTTGGGGATGTATTAGTTGAAATCACAACTGACAAACTTTCAAGTGAAATAGAAAGCGAAGTTGAAGGTGTTTTATTAAAAATAGTAGCACAAGAAGGCGAAGACATTCCTGTTAAGGGATTGTTGGCAATAATTGGAGCAGAAGGCGAGCAGGTAGGTGCAGCCTCAGCTCCGGCAGACAAAAAAAGAAGAAGTTCAAACTGAAGCACCAAAGGCGGAAGCACTACCAAAAGCTGCCTCAGTTACTGAAGGCGGAAGAGTAAAAGCATCTCCACTGGCTAAGAAAATTGCATCAGAACTTGGAGTTGATCTTTCAACAGTAGCAGGTTCAGGACCTAACGGACGCATTGTTCAAAAAGATGTTCTGGCAGCTGAAGTAAAACCAGCAGTTGTTGAGAAAGCTGCACCGGAAGTTAAAGCAGCACCAGCTGCAGCACCGGTACAACCAGCAAATGCAGATGTTGTAAAACCATTGACTAACATGCGAAAGGTTATTGCAAAGAGAATGCAGCAAAGCAAGAACACTGCTCCTCACGTTACAATAACAACAGAAGTTAATGTTGACAAAACAATAGCTCTTAGAAGCAAACTTAATGCAAAAAATGCAGACGTAAGATTCAGCTATACTGACATACTTGTTAAAATGTGTGCAACAGCTCTTAGAAATTATCCGAAAATCAATGCATCAATCACAGATGACAGCATGATATTCCATGACAAAATAAATATCGGAGTTGCTGTTGCATTAGATGACGGACTGATTGTTCCTGTTGTAAGCAATGCTGACCGCAAAGGCTTGAAAGCAATCACAAAAGAAACAAAGGATCTTATAAATAAAGCAAGAACAAACACACTTTCACCTGATGAAATGTCAGGAGCTACATTTACAATAAGCAACCTGGGAAGCTATGACATTGATGGTTTCACTCCTGTTATAAATCTTCCTGAAGCTGCAATTTTAGGCGTGGGACGTATTGTGAAAAAACCAATAGTCAATGAAAATGATGAAATAGTGCCGGCATCTATGATGGTATTAAGCATGTCATTTGACCACAGAGTGGTAGACGGAGCACAGGCTGCAGAATTCCTTAAAGCTTTGAAGGGCTACCTGGAAGATCCAGACAACATGTACGTATAATCATTTCATATATGGCCGCTTTCCCAAACCTTATGGGGTGAAGCGGCTATATCCACATAATATTATAAACGAAAGGAAGTGAATTTTAGTGAGCATGTCTCACTAATATATTATGAGCGATAAAACAAAAGTAGTTGTAATAGGCGGAGGTCCTGGAGGATATGTTGCAGCCATAAGAGCTGCACAGCTTGGCGGTGAAGTAACACTGGTTGAAAAACAATATCTTGGAGGAACATGTCTGAATGTGGGATGCATTCCTACAAAAGCATTGCTTCATTCTGCGGATTTGTATGAAGAAGCTAAAGAAGGAGCTAAATACGGCGTAATAGCAGGAGATTTAAAAGTAGATTTTGCAAAGGTTCAGGAAAGAAAACAATCTGTTACAAAACAACTGGTAAACGGCGTCAAAGGACTTCTTGCAGCAAATAAAGTAAAAGTTATTTCAGGAGAAGCAGCATTTACTAGCAAGGACACAATAGAGGTAAAGACTGAAAAAGGAACTGAAACTATAAAGGCAGACAAATTCATAATAGCTACCGGTTCTATTCCTGCAAAGCCACCTATTCCTGGAATAGATTCAAAACAATGCATAGATTCAACAGGAGCTCTTGAGCTTAAAGAAATTCCAAAGACAATGGTTATTGTTGGAGGCGGTGTAATAGGTGTTGAAATAGCAACACTTTACAGCACACTGGGCTGCAAGGTTACAATCATTGAAATGCTTGCTGAAATACTTCCAATGATGGACGGCGAGCTTACAAAGATGATACGTGCAAAGCTTGCAAAAAAAGGTGTTGAAATAAACACAGGAGCAAAGGTTTTATCATTCAAGGATGCAGGAGAAAATGTAGAAGTTTCTGTTGAAATGAGCGACGGAACAAAGAAAGTTTTTGCAGGAGAAAAAGCACTTATTTCCATAGGAAGAAGAACAAACACTGCAACTATAGGTCTTGAAAAAGCAGGTATTGCAAATGACAGAGGCAGAATAACAGTCAATGATAAAATGGAAACAAACGTTCCTGGAATATATGCAGTAGGTGACTGTGTAGGTCAAATCATGCTTGCACACATCGCTTCAGCGCAAGGAGAAATTGCAGCAGAAAATGCATTGGGTCACAACAATTTGTTTGATGCAAAGACTAATCCATCATGTGTATACACAAAACCTGAATTTGCATCAGTAGGTCTGACTGAAGAAACAGCAAAAGCCAGCGGAATAGAATATACTGTAGGAAAATTCCCGTTGGCAGCCAACGGAAAGTCCATGATTATGGGCGAAGACGGTATGGTTAAAATAATTGCCGGAAAGAAATACAAAGAAATTCTAGGTGCTCACATACTTGGACCAAGAGCAACAGACCTTATAGGTGAATTGGCATTGGCAATTGCACTTGAAGCAACAATAGATGAAGTAATTGCTACAATTCATGCACATCCAACAGTTGCAGAATCAATAAAAGAAGCAGCTCTTGCAGTGGAAAAAAGAGCAATTCACGTACCAAACAGATAATATAATAGATGAGCATTGCTCATTGTATTTATGACAGAGTATATGGACGTTGTCATTCTGAGAGCTTGCTCGAAAGATGACCTAACCCTATTTTTCGGATGTTTTTCTGAAAAATAGTGGTAGGTCATTCGCAATGAGCACCAAATTTATATGAGCGATAGCGAATAAATTAATTTGTGTGCGAAACTGC